>JBBQMM010000044.1:0-15404 GCA_038328935.1 Burkholderiales bacterium | reverse complement strand
GGTGGGCACTCGCGGCGCACACACCGTCACCATCCTGGGCGTGCTGATCGCCTTCATCTGCTCGGTGCTGGTGCTGTCGCAGGTGAACGGCGGCGCGCGCTACAACGCCACCGTCTACGAATGGATGGTGCTGGGCAAGCTGGTGATGGAAGTCGGCTTCCTGGTCGACGGCCTGACGGCGATGATGATGGTGGTGGTGACCTTCGTGTCGTTGATGGTGCACGTCTACACCATCGGCTACATGGAGGGCGATCCGGGCTACCAGCGTTTCTTCAGCTACATCAGCCTGTTCACGTTCAGCATGTTGATGCTGGTGATGAGCAACAACTTCCTGCAGCTCTTTTTCGGCTGGGAGGCGGTGGGCCTGGTGAGCTACCTGCTGATCGGTTTCTGGTTCAAGAAGCCGTCGGCGGTGTTTGCCAACATGAAAGCATTCCTGGTCAACCGGGTGGGTGACTTCGGCTTCATCCTCGGCATCGGACTCATCGTCGCCCACGCCGGCACGCTGAACTACGGTGAAGCTTTCGCCAAGGCGCCTGAACTGGCGAAGCTGACCTTTGCCAACCCCTTCGGCGGCGACGACTGGATGCTGATCACGGTCACCTGCATCTGCCTGTTCATCGGCGCCATGGGCAAGAGCGCGCAGTTCCCGCTGCACGTGTGGCTGCCCGATTCGATGGAAGGCCCCACGCCCATCAGCGCACTGATCCACGCCGCCACCATGGTGACGGCCGGCATCTTCATGGTGGCGCGCATGTCGCCGCTGTTCGAGCTGAGCGACACGGCACTGAACTTCGTGCTCGTGATCGGTGCCATCACGGCGCTGTTCATGGGTTTCCTGGGCATCATCCAGAACGACATCAAGCGCGTCGTGGCCTACTCCACGCTCAGCCAGCTGGGCTACATGACGGTGGCGCTGGGCCTGTCGGTGTACGGCGTGGCGGTGTTCCACCTGATGACGCACGCCTTCTTCAAGGCGCTGCTTTTTCTGGCCGCCGGCAGCGTCATCATCGGCATGCACCATGACCAGGACATCCGCAACATGGGCGGCCTGCGCAAGCACATGCCCATCACCTGGATCACCTCGCTGCTGGGCAGCCTGGCGCTGATCGGCACGCCGCTGTTTGCCGGCTTCTACAGCAAGGACAGCATCCTGCTGGCCTCGCATCACAGCGCGCTGCCCGGTGCGACGTTCGCGATGGTGGCGGTTTACGCCGGCGTCTTCGTGACGGCCTTCTATTCGTTCCGCATGTACTTCCTGGTTTTCCACGGCGAAGAGCGCTTTCACCACAAGCCTTTCCCGCCGCCCGACGATCACGCCCACGACGACCATGGCCATGGTGATGACCGCCACGCGCACACGCCGCATGAATCACCCTGGGTGGTGACCGCGCCGCTGATCCTGCTGGCTATCCCTTCGGTGGTGATCGGTTTCATGGCCATCCAGCCCATGCTCTTCGGTGACTTCTTCAAGGATGCAATCTTTGTCGATGCCGCCAAACACCCGGCCATGGCCGAGTTGGCGAAGGAATTCCACGGCGCCGCTGCGATGGCATTGCATGGCTTGCAGACACTTCCCTTCTGGCTGGCACTGGCCGGCGTGGTCACGGCCTGGTGGTTCTATCTGAAACAGCCTGCCATACCCGCCGCCATCGGCCGCGCGCTGAGCCCGCTGGTCAAGGTGCTGGAGAACAAGTACTACCTCGACTGGTTCAATGAACATGTGCTGGCCGCCGGTGCCCGCATGCTCGGCCGCGGTTTGTGGAAGGCTGGCGATGAAGCCGTCATCGATGGCGCCATCAACGGCTCGGCCCGCGCCGTGGGCAGCCTGGGCGCCGTGGTGCGCCGGTTCCAGACCGGGCGTCTGTACACCTATGCGCTGGTGATGCTGCTGGGCATCTTCGTTCTGCTCACCTGGCAGCTATGGCCTTTCTTGCTCGGCACGGCCATCCGCTGAGGGCGCCAGGGCGCCCAGCCTCACCTACAAGAACATAAAGAGAGAGAGAACAGAAGATGGGTTTGCTGAGCATCGCGATCTGGCTGCCGATAGCCTTCGGCGCGCTGCTGCTCGCGGTGGGCCGCGATCAAAACGCGGGCGTCGTGCGCGCCTTGGCACTGGCGGGCGCGCTGGCGTCGCTGCTGGTGACGCTGCCGCTGATCACCGGCTTCAACACCGGCACGGCGGCGATGCAGTTTGTCGAGAAGATCTCCTGGATCGAACGCTTCAACCTGCACTACCACCTGGGGGTGGACGGCCTTTCGATGTGGTTCGTGCCACTCACCGCTTTCATCACCGTGGTGGTGGTCATCGCAGGCTGGCAAGTCATCACCGACCGTGTGGCGCAGTACATGGGCGCCTTCCTGATCCTCAGCGGGCTGATGGTGGGTGTGTTCTGTGCGCTTGACGGCATGCTGTTCTATGTGTTTTTCGAAGCCACGCTGATACCGATGTACATCATCATCGGCGTCTGGGGTGGCCCGAAGCGCGTCTATGCTGCTTTCAAGTTTTTCCTGTACACGCTGGCCGGTTCGCTGCTGATGCTGGTGGCGCTGGTCTACCTGTACTTCAAGAGCGGCGGCAGCTTCGACATCCTCACCTGGCACAAGCTGCCGCTGCCGCTGAACGCGCAGACGCTGCTGTTCTTTGCCTTCTTCGCCGCTTTCTCTGTCAAGGTGCCGATGTGGCCGGTGCACACCTGGCTGCCCGATGCCCACGTGGAAGCGCCCACCGGCGGCTCGGTGGTGCTGGCCGCCATCATGCTGAAGCTGGGCGCTTATGGCTTCCTGCGCTTCAGCCTGCCCATCGCACCGGATGCGGCGCGCAGCTACGACTGGGTGATCATCACGCTGAGCCTGGTGGCGGTGCTGTACATCGGCCTGGTGGCGCTGGTGCAGCAGGACATGAAGAAGCTGGTGGCCTACAGCTCCATCGCGCACATGGGCTTCGTCACGCTGGGTTTCTTCATGTTCAATGAGCTGGGCATGGCCGGCGGCATCGTGCAGATGATCAGCCACGGTTTTGTCTCCGCCGCCATGTTCCTGTGCATCGGCGTCTTGTACGACCGCGTGCACAGCCGCGAAATCGCCAGCTACGGCGGGGTGGCCAACACCATGCCCAAGTTCGCCGCCTTTGCGGTGCTGTTCGCGATGGCCAATTGCGGGCTGCCGGGCACGGCGGGTTTCGTGGGCGAGTGGATGGTCATCCTGGGCGCCGTGAAGTACAACTTCTGGATCGCAGCAGCGGCTTCCACCACGCTCATCTTCGGCGCTGCGTACACGCTGTGGATGGTCAAGCGCGTGTACTTCGGCGACGTGGCCAACGACGACGTGAAGAACCTGGTGGACATCAACGGCCGCGAGTTCCTGATGTTGGCCGTGCTGGCGATCGCCGTGATGTGGATGGGCCTGTACCCGAAGCCCTTCACCGACGTGATGAACGTGTCCGTGGCCGAACTGCTCAAGCACGTGGCCGCTACCAAGCTCAACTAAAGCCACCCGACTGATTGCCTAGAACATGACCTCGATGAACTGGTCCGTCGTCCAACCCGAGCTGTGGCTGCTGGTGATGGCCTGCGTGGTGCTGCTGGCCGATCTCTTCGTGACCGACCCTGAGCGCCGCCCCACTTTCTGGCTGACGCAACTGACCATTGCCGGCTTTGCGGGGCTGCACGCCAGCGCCCACGGCAGCGGCGAAGTCGGCTACGGCATGAATGGCATGGTGGTGGTCGACCCCATGGGCCACCTGCTGGCGCTTTTTGCCGCGCTGGCGATGATGGCCACGCTGGCCTACGCACGCCACACACTGGGGCCGCGCGACATGCTCAAAGGCGAGTTCTATTCGCTCAGCCTGTTCATGCTGCTGGGTATTGCAGTGATGTGCTCGGCCAACAACTTTCTGGTCATGTACCTGGGCCTGGAGTTGATGAGCCTGTCGCTGTATGCGCTGACGGCGCTGCGCCGCGACCACGCCATCGCCACTGAAGCGGCGATGAAGTTCTTCGTGCTCGGTGCGCTGGCCAGCGGCTTCTTGCTGTACGGCCTGAGCATGATGTACGGCGCCACCGGCACACTCACCATCCCCAAGGTGTTCGAGAGCATCGCCACCGGCCGCATCAACCGCGAGGTGCTGGTGTTCGGTGTCGTCTTCGTCGTCGCCGGCCTGGCCTTCAAGCTGGGCGCCGCACCTTTCCACATGTGGGTGCCCGACGTCTACCAAGGTGCGCCGACCTCGGTGACGCTGCTGATCGGCGGCGCGCCCAAGTTTGCTGCCTTCGCGATGACCAGTCGCCTGCTGGTGGAAGGCATGCTCGGGCTGGCGGTGGACTGGCAGCAGATGTTCATCGTGCTGGCCGTGGCGTCGTTGGCGGTGGGCAACCTGGCGGCCATCGGGCAGACCAACCTGAAGCGCATGCTGGCGTACTCCACCATCGCGCAGATGGGCTTCATCGTGCTGGCCCTGAGTGCCGGCGTCGTCAGCAGCAACACGCTGTCGGCGGGCAACGCCTACAGCTCGGCCATGTTTTATCTGGTGGCCTATGTGCTGACCACGCTAGGCACCTTCGGCCTCATCATGTACCTGTCGCAGCGCGGCTTCGAAAGCGAGGAGATCAGCGACCTTGCCGGTCTGGCGCGGCGCAGCCCCTGGGTGGCCGGCGTGATGACGGTGTTCATGTTCTCGCTGGCGGGTTTGCCGCCGATGGTGGGCTTCTTTGCCAAGCTGGCCGTCATCCAGGCACTCGTCACCACCAACGTGCCGCTGTACATCGGCCTGGCTGTGGTGGCGGTGGTGTTTTCGCTCGTCGGGGCCTTCTACTACCTGCGGGTAGTGAAGGTGATGTGGTTCGACGAGCCGGTGCATGCCCACGCGCTGGACCGTGCTCAGGGCGTGACGGCCCTGCTGGCCATCAATGGCGCGGCGGTGCTGTTGTTCGGCCCGTTTTCGGGCGGCCTGATGGCGCTTTGCCGCGACGCCATCGTCAAGGCGCTGGCCAGCTGATTCAGCGGCCCCGGGCTATCGATGAACGCCGCACCAGAACAGCAGGTCAAGGAGCATTTGATCGAGCGGCGTCTGGGCGGCCGCACCTTGCTCAGCGGTGGTTTTCTCGAGGTCTGCCGCGACGACGTGAGCCTGCCTGACGGCAGCCTGGCCACCCGGGAGTTCATCCGCCACAGTGGTGCGGTGGCGGTGGTGCCGATGCTCGACGACGGCCGCCTGGTGCTGGTGCGCCAATACCGTTACCCGCTGTCCAAGGTGTTGCTGGAGTTCCCGGCCGGCAAGCGCGACGCCGGTGAATCCACGTTGGCCTGCGCCATGCGCGAACTGCGCGAAGAAACCGGTTACACAGCCCGCGAATGGGCCTATGGCGGTGAGCTGCACAACGCTGCGGCCTATTCCACCGAGAGCATCTGGATCTGGTTTGCGCGCAGTCTGGTGGCCGGGGCGAAGCAGCTGGACGAGGGCGAGTTTGTCGAGTCGGTGTTCATGACGCCGCAGGAACTGCTGGCTCTGGACGGCAACGACGAGTTGCCCGATGCCAAGACATTGATTGGGCTGCACTGGTTGGGACAGCGCCTGGCCGGCGGGCGGCCGTGGAACTGGCAGGCTACGGAGCAAGCCCGCGACCCGGTTGCGGTGCAATTGCGCTTGGGCAGCACGACACCATGAAGGTGCTCAACCTGCGCTGTGCGAACCACCACAGCTTCGAGGGCTGGTTTGCGTCCGAAGACGATTTTTCTGACCAGAACGGGCGCTCGGCCATCGAATGCCCGCTGTGCGCAGACCGCGTCATCAGCCGCATGCCTTCAGCGCCCAGGCTCAATCTGCACACGTCGCGGGGCAGCGCCGAACCTGCGGCGACCAAGCCTGACGCGCCAGGCCCAGGCAAGGCCACCCAGACGGAGATGCAGACCACCATGCCAGCCGACCTGCAGGCGGCCTGGCTGCAAACCGTGCGGCACCTGATGGCCAACACCGACGACGTGGGCCACCGCTTTGCCGAAGAAGCCCGCCGCATGCACTATGGCGAAGAGCCGCAGCGTGGCATTCGTGGCCAGGCTTCGCCTGACGAGCGCGAGGCGTTGCGCGAAGAAGGCATCGAGACGATGTCGATACCGATGCCCACCGCCATCAAGGGCTCGGTGCAGTAGCCGCTTGGCTGCTTGGCCGCTTGGCCGCTTGTCTGGGCCGCTTGTCTGGGCCTGTTTGTCTAAGCCTGTTTGTCTAAGCCCGTTTGGCTAAGCCGGTTTGGCTTAGCCGCTTTGTCTGCGCCGGTTTGCCTGAGCCGGTTTGTCTGCGCCGGTCTGGCTGAGCAGGTCTGGCGACCCCGGACGGGCCTGCTCCTTCAGCGCACCCGGCCACCCTTCCACCACTGCGCCGGCGCCAGCCGCGCACCGTGGCCCCAGCGCTGATCCCACCACAACGCCAGCTGCCGCCAGCGCGTGCCGGCCAGCCAGCGCCACAGGCGCGCGCTGCGCCGCGTGAAGTCGCGGTTGTAGGGACACACGCGGACGCAGATCGCGCAGTCGGTGTTCTGCTGGGCCCAGTAGCCGAAGCACTTCTGTGCGTCCACCGTCCACTTCACCACGCCCTGGATGAAGGAAGGGCCGGGTGGCGGCGGGCCGGGTGGGCCATCGGGAATGGCCTTCACCGGGCAGCCATTGCTGCAGGCGCGGCAGATGTCGCAGAAAGCCTTGACGCCAAAACCCCGGGGCGCGTCGTGCGCCAGCGGCAGATTGGTGAAGATCTTGCCAAGCCGGATGCGCGGCCCGAATTCGGGCGTGATCAAGAGACCCAGCCGGCCATATTCGCCCAGGCCGGCCTTGATCGCCAGCGGCACGGCCAGTGCGCTGTCGTTGGCACTGGCAGTGGCCTCGTAGCCCAGGTTGCGGATGTACTGCGTCAGCGCCAGCAGGGTGGCGGTGTCGTTCGAATAGCCCAGGCCGGTGGCCGCGCCTGACAGGGCCGACGGCACGGTGGCGAGCAGGCTGCGGTCCATCGGCATCACCACGACGATGACGTGGCACAGCGTGGCATCGATGTCCACCGGCCGCTCGATGCCGCTCATGTCGCTCATCTTGGCGCTGTACATCCAGCGCTCGTCGCGTGCCGTGACGCCCACCGCGCCGGCGCCGAAGGCCAGCGCCACGCGCTTGATCTCGTCGGCCGCGGCCTGTGGCGAATCAAAGGCCAGCTGCTCGGCCGCCGGCGGCAGCTGTTGCGTGTAGGGGTCTGAAAAGCCTTCGCGCCGGTCGTCGCCGCGCCGGGCTTCGGTGAACAGGTCGCTCACATGCCAGGCGGCGTTGCGCAGTGCGTAGTCGCGCTGCGTGAAGCCGTCGGCCTTTCGCCACTGCGCCAGCGGTTGGCGGTAGGTGTTGTAGAAGCGCTCGGTCTTGGCGTTGCGGACCGTCGGGTCCCAGAACGACCGGCGGTAGATGTCGTTGCGCTGCGCAAAGGGCTCGAAATCGGGGCCGACCTCGAAACCGGCGGCGGCGTCGGACTGTGTGGGGTCGGTCATGGCGGTGGACTCTCTTCGGTGCTTCGCGGCAGCTTCAAGACAGCTGCCGCTTCAAGGTTTCTTTCTGCACCTTGCCCATCGCGGTCTTGGGCAGAGCGGTGGCGATGATGACATCGCGCGGGTGCTTGTAGCGTGCCAGCCGGCCTTCGAACAGCGCCAGCACGCGCGCCGCGTCCAGCGTTACGCCGGGCTTGGGCACCACCACGGCCACGGGCACCTCGCCCCAGCGCGCATCGGCGCGGCCCACGACGGCGCTTTCCGCAATATCGGGGCAGTCGGCCAGCAGGTTTTCCAGCTCGGCCGGATAGATGTTTTCGCCGCCAGAGATGATCATGTCCTTGGCGCGCCCGCTCACGGTATGGAAGCCCGCTTCGTCGCGCATTGCCAGGTCGCCGGTGTGGAACCAGCCGTCAGCGAAGGCAGGGTCGTCGGGCGCCTGCCAATAGCCGCTGGCGAGTTGCGGTGCGCGCAACCAGACTTCACCGGTTTGCCCGGGCGCGGCGTCCTGCCCATCGGCTCGCAACAGCCGCACCTGCACGCCAGGTGCAGGCGTGCCGGTGCTGCCGGGGTGCGCCTGCGCGTCGCGCGGGCGCAGCACCAGCGACAGCGGACCGCTTTCCGTGGCGCCATACACCTGAGACACCGGCACGCCGCGCCCGTGCCACGCCGAGATCATCGACAACGGCACCGCCGATGAGCCGGCGTTGACGAAACGCAGACTCGACAGATCGGTTTGCAGCCACAGCGGGTGCTCGGTCACGGCGTGCATCATCGTGGGCGTCAGCAACGACAGGCTGGGCCGGTGCCTTGCCATATCGGCCAGCCAGGTCGCTGCGTCGAAGCGCGCTTGCAGCACCACGCAGCCGCCTGCACCCAGTACCGGCAGCGTCTGGATGTTCAGGCCGCCGACGTGGAACAGCGGCAGCGGCATCAGCGAGCGGTCTGCAGCGGTCAGCTCGAAGGCCAACCGGCCCGCGGCCGCGTTGGCCAGCAGCTGGGCCTGCGTGTACACGGCACCCTTGGGGCTGCCGGTGGTGCCCGATGTGTAGACGATGAGCACCGGGGCGGCAGACCCGGCGTGCGGCGGCACGTCTGCGCCCTGCTCTTCGGCCTGCTTTTCGGCCAGCTTCTCACCCGGCTTTCCGGCCCGCTCTCTGGCCGGCCCTTTGGAAAGGAACGAAGCTGCTAATTCGTGGTCTTCCTTCAGAGCCCCGCACAGCGCGGCGGTTGGCAGCAGCGCCAGACCCGCATCAGCGGTTGCAGCGCGCGCCAGCGCCCACAGCGTCTCATCTGCAAATGGCCAGCGTGCGCCTGCGTGCTGCAGCAGCGGGCGCAGTTCTGCTGCCGCCAGCCGCAGGTTCAACGGCACTGCGATGGCGCCGATGCGGGCGCAGGCCATCAGCAGCGCGATCAGATCGGGGTGGTTGAAGCCCAGCCAGGCCACGCGCTCGCCCGCAGTCACACCCTGCGCCAGCAAATGTGCCGTGGCGGCGTTCACGCGCTGCCACAGTTGCGCGTAGCTGATGGCATGGTCCTGCAAGTGCAGCGCTGTGGCGTCGGGCGTGGCGAGCGCCCAGCGGCTGACCAGCGCCGCCAGACCTGCGCTGCTTGCCAGCGGCGGTGCAGACCCTTCGTCACAGGCTGGCGAATCAGCCATCGCGGCGCCGGGCCCAGGTTTGTGCCAGCTTGGGCGCGCGCCCGGGCGTGCTCCACGGGCAGACGGCAATGCAGATGCCGCAGCCATAGGTTTCATTGAAATAGGGCATGCACTTGTCAAAGTCCACCCACCACTTCCACTGGCCGCGCACCCAGGTCTTTTCGTTCGACAGAGCCTGCGGTGGGCAGGCATCGGTGCAGACGCGGCAGCGCGTGCAGAAGTCGTCGGCGCCGAAGCTGTCGGGCGCGTCGGCGAGCAAGGGCATGTCGGTTTCAACGGCCGCCAGCCTGAAAGACGAGCCGTGCTCGCGGCTGATCAACGAGCCGTGCTTGCCCAATTCGCCAAAGCCGGCGGCCATGGCGGCCGGCAGCAGGTTCAGCGAACCCACCCACGGCCCTGCATGGGCGCGCGCCTGGTAGCCCTGCTGGCGTATCCACTGCGCCGTGTGGTTAGCCACCCGGGCGCCGCGGTTGTATTGCTCGGCCACCTCCAGCGCGCTGGTGGGTTGCTCGGGGTCGGTGGACACATCGGACAGTCTGTCGTGGTCCATCACCAGGCCCATCACGATGACCATGGGAAGTGCGGGCTTGTGGCCCTGGAAGACCCACTCTTCGCGCGTGGCCGCGATGCCCACGCGGTCGGCTTCGCTGCCGGCGCCGGGTGTGTTTTCCGGGCGCGCACCGGGCCGGTTCAGCACGAAGGCCTTGACGCGGTCGGTCAGCGCGTGGGCGTCAGTTGATCGGGGTTCTGCTGCTGCCGCTGCCGTTGTTGCTGCAGTTGCAGCTGCAGTAGCCGCCAGGCTGCGCGGGCCGCGGTCGGCCTTTTCATACACATCGCGCAGCACCGGCGGCGTATTGAAGCGGCCCACCACGGCGCGCAGCAGCGGGCCATGTGCGATGTCGTCGGGGTTGCGCGCCCAGAACACCTGTTGCGGCCGCCGGGGTTGCGTTTCACCGACGCCGTTGATCTGGTTGCCCGACACCGGGCCCAGCAGCGCCATGACCTCGGGCGTTGGCTGCCAGGGTGCAGCAGGCCAGTCACGGCGAACGGGTTTCATGCCCTGCCGCTGCTTCAGCGCGCCATCAAGCTGGGCAGCCACAGCGAGATGGCGGGGAAGGCAATCAGGATGCCCAGCCGCACCAGGTCGGCCCCAACGAAGGGCCAGATGCCGCGGTACAGGGTGTTCAGCCCGACACCCGGCAACAGCGAGTTCAGCACAAAAAGGTTCAGACCCACCGGCGGCGAAATCATGCTGATCTCGATGATGGTGACGATCAGGATGCCGAACCACACCGGGTCGAAACCGAGGGCCATGACGACCGGGAAGAAGATGGGAATGGTCAGCAACACGATGGACAACTCTTCCATCACCATGCCCAGCACCAGGTAGATGCCCATCATCATGATCACCACCATGATGGGCTGCGGGCTGAACTGCGTGATGAAGTTGCGCAGGTCCACCGGCATGCTGGTGAAGTTGATGAAGTTCGTGAAGATCATCGCGCCGATGAGGATGGTGAACAGCATCGCGGTGGTGCGCGCGCTCTCGATCAGGATGTCGCGCAGGATCGCCCAGGTCAGCGAACGCCTGAAAAACGCGAAGAGGAACGCGCCAGCGGCCCCCACGCCTGCGCCTTCGGTGGCCGTGAACACGCCGCCATAGATGCCGCCGATGACCAGCGCAAATAGCACCGCCACGCCCCAGATGCCGCGCACCGCAGTCCAACGCTCGGGCCAGCTCAGCCGACGCGCGGGCGGGCCGGCTGCCGGGTCGCGCCAGGTGAAGAAAACCACTGCCATGCACAGGCAGACGATGGCCACGATGCCCGGCAGGATGCCGGCAATGAACAGCTTGCCGATGTCGGTTTCGGTGATCACGCCGTAGATCACCATGATGGTGGATGGCGGAATCAGGATGCCCAGCGTGCCGCCCGACGCGATGGCGCCGGTGGACAAGGTGTCCTTGTATCCGTGCCGTTTCATTTCCGGGTAAGCCACGCGCGACATGGTGGCCGCCGTGGCGATGGATGAGCCGCAGATGGCGCCAAAGCCACCCGAGGCGATGATGCTGGCCATCGCCAGCCCGCCCTTGCGGTGGCCGACAAAGGCGTTGGCGGCGGCAAACAATTCGCGCGCCATGCCGGCTCGCGAAACGAAGTTGCCCATCAGCACGAACAGCGGAATAACCGACAGCACATACTGGAAGCCGGTTTCGAACACCACCTGGCCGGTGCTGGCGAACACGGCGGGCCAGCCCCGCATCAGGCCCAGGCCGACGATGCCGGCGATGGACATCGACACCGCCAGTGGCACGCGCAGGAAAGCCAGTATGAAGACGCCGACAAACCCGAGCAGGGCTTCTGTCATGGCGCGGGGCTGGTTGTGGGGCTGGTTGTGGGGCTGGTCGTGGGGCTGGTCGTGGGGCTGGGACCTGCGGGCGCTTTGGGCGCTGCGTGCGCCAGGGGCATCGGCGGTTGAAAGACGAACACCAGATGCACCAGCGCGGTCAGGGCCAGCAGCGCCGCCATCACCCAGGCCACGGGGGCCATGGGCAATTGCAGGTGCACGGTAACTTCGGTGTATTCGGCAAAGCGCTCTGCGCGCCTCGTCAGCAGCCAGGCCATCAGCCCGAACAGACCAAAGCAGACCCCGTGCACAGTGCGCGCCTGCAATCGCTTCAGACCTTCGGGGATGAGGTTGTCCAGCGAATCGAAAACCACATGTTCGCGGCGCCAGCTGACCAGCGGCAGCGCGCCGAAGACGACGATCACCATCAGCATCTCGGTCATCTCCAGCCCACCGGGAACGGAGTGGTCGAAGAACTTGCGGCCGGTGACATCCACCAGCGTCAGCCACATGATCGAGAACAGGGCCAGGGCGGCCAACGAGCCGCAGCCCCAGTTCAACCAGCGTTCAAGTCGCTTGAGCACGGGCCGCTTGGGTACAGGCTGCTTGAGTACAGGCTGCTTGAGTGCAGGCAGCTTGAGTACGGGCAGCCTATTTGGCCTTGGCAATTTCGGCGCGGAAGGCGGCGAGCACGGCCTTCGGATCCTTCAGGCCGCGCGCCTGGGCTTGTGCGGCCCAGCGGGTTTCAAGATCGTCCTGCCTGTCGGCCACAGCCTTGATGAATTCCTGGCTGGCCTGCACGCGGGCCACGCCCTGGGTCTTCTGTGCGCCTTCGCGGGACGCGGCGTCCACCTTGTCCCAGCCCTCGCCGAAGAGGCGCGCCACGCGCTCGCCCGAGAGCTTGTCGATCACCGCCTTGTCTTGTGCCGACAGGCTGTTGTACTTGGCCGGGTTCATCATGAAGACGAAGCTGGTGTTGTACAGACCACCAGGGAAGGTGGTGGCGTGCTTGATCATGCTGAGCTTGAAAGCGGCCACCGATTCATCGGGGAAGAAGGTGCCGTCCATCACGCCAGTGGACAGCAGCTCGAATGCCTCGGGCGCGGGCTTGAGCGTGGTGTTCCAGCCCATGGCCTTGGACAGCTCGTTGATGTTGCCGCCGCCGATGCGGAACTTCAGCGAGCCAGCATCAGCCGCGCTGGTCACCGGTTTCTTGCTGTTGAAGATGATGCCGGGGCCGTGCGTAAAGACGGCAATCACCTTCACGCCGCGGTGCTCACCCAGGGGTGCGAAGTGCTGGTCGTAGACGCGTTGATAAGCCACGGATGTGGCGGTCGCGCTGTTGCCCAGGAAAGGAAACTCGGCCACCTGGGTGTTGACGAAGCGGCCCGGGGTGTAGCCGTCCACCGTCATCGAGACATCGGCCAGGCCGTCGCGTACGGCGTCGAAAGTGCCCGGCGCACTCACCACGGCCTTGGGCAGGAAGTTGCACTTCATGCGCCCGGCGCTTTCTTTCTCGACTTCGTCGCACCACAGCTTCTGCGACATGCTCAGCGTGTGCGTGGGCGGCACCCAGCTCGACACCGTGAACACGGTCTGCGCTTGGGCAGCGGTGCCGGCCAACAGCAGCCCGAACAAGCCGGTGGTGATTGCGAATGAGCATTTCATGAGCGGTCTCCTTGATGAGGATTCGAATGAGGGCGGCAAACCACAAAAAAACGGCCGCCACTTGTGGCGGCTGACAGGGCATACCCGTCCCGGGGTCGCGGGGGCGGATGGGGGGTGCATCGAGCGCGCGTTGTGGCCGCCCGAGCAGGCGCTAGAACATCAACACGCACAAGTGTAAGCCGCGAAAGTTGACCCGCCGGCGGCGGGGGCGATGAGGTGCATGCTTGGGCGACCGTGCACGCCAGCGTCGCCAGAGTGCCGTGAACCACTGCGACGGCCAGCGCCCGCGGCGAAGCGGCTTTCAGTGGCTGCGCCGCGGTCCCAGCGTCTCAGCGTCCACACCCTCTCAGATCATGCGTCCCGGATTCATGATGCCCAGGGGGTCGAGGGCCCGCTTGATGCTGCGCATCATCTGCAGCGCCACCGGCGACTTGCGCAGCGCCAGCTCGTCGCGCTTGAGTGCACCGATGCCATGCTCCGCTGAAAAAGAACCTCTGAAGCGGGCCACGGCATCGAAGACCAGCGTGTTCACTGCATGCTCGTGCTCGTCCAGGAAGCGCTGGCCATCGGCGCCCGCGGGAGCCTGCACGTTGTAGTGCAGGTTGCCGTCACCCAGATGGCCGAAGTTGCAGATCTGCACGCCGGGGTAGTGGCGCTGCAGCTCTGCGTCGGTAGCCGCCACGAAGTCGGCAATGGCCGAAACGGGCACCGAGATGTCGTGTTTGATGTTCAGGCCTTCTGCGGCCTGTGCCAGGGGTACCGATTCGCGCACCTGCCACAGCGCCCGGGTCTGGGCCAGGCTCTCCGCCACGGCGGCGTCGGTGACGAAGCCGGCTTCCAGTGCCGCGGCCAGCAGCGACTCGAAACGGTCCTTGGCCTGCTGCAGGCCTTCGGTGTCGCTGTGCTCCAGCAGCACCGTCCACGGTGCCGGGGGCAGCGGGCGGGGCAGGGCGGGGAAGTGCCGGGCCACGAGGTCCATCGCCACCGTGCTCATGGCTTCAAAACCGGTCAGGCCGGCACCCAGACGGTCTTGCGCCAGCCGCAGCAGCTGCACCGCCTGGTGCAGCGTCTGGCACGACGCCATCGCGGTGGCGGTGGCAGCGGGCAGCGGTGCCAGCTTCATGGTTGCCGCGGTGATCACGCCCAGCGTGCCTTCGCTGCCGATGAAGAGATGCCGCAGGTCGTAGCCGGTGTTGTCCTTGCGCAGACTGGTCAGGCCGTCCCAGACCTCGCCCTGCGCCGTCACCACCTCCAGCCCCAGGCACAGCTCGCGCGTGTTGCCCCAGCGCAGCACCTGGGTGCCGCCGGCATTGGTGCCCAGGTTGCCGCCGATGGTGCAGCTGCCCTGGGCGGCCAGCGCCAGCGGCAGCAGCAGGCCGCGCGCCTGCGCTGCAAGCTGCAGGCTTTGCAGCACGCAGCCGGCCTCGGCGGTGAGCGAGAGGTTGGCGTCGTCTATGTCGCGCACGCGGTTCATGCGTTGCAGGCTCAGCAGCACCTGCGTGCCGCTGGCGTCGGGCACGCCACCGCCCACCAAGCCGGTGTTGCCACCCTGGGGCACCACGGCCACGCGGTGGCGGGCACAGGCACGCACCACCGCGGCCACCTCTTCGGTGCTGCCGGGCCGCACCACCGCCAGTGCCTTGCCGCGCCAGCGTTTGCGCCAGTCCAGTTCCCAGGCCGAAAGATCGCCCTCGGTCAGCACCTGACCTGTGCCGACGGCGGCGTGCAGTTCCGGCAGCACCGCACTCACGGCGCGCTGGCCTCTTCACGCGGCACCGAGCGCAGCCGCCAGCGGATGTAGGCCGAACTGGCGGCAAACAGCACCATGCACAAGGCCAGTTGAATGATCGCCAGCACTTGCGAAATGCCGCTTTCGGTGGTGGCGCGGACCAGCGCTTCCAGCACGTACAGCCACAACAGCAAGGCCAGCCAGCGGAAGGTGACCATGCGGTGCCGCCACAGCCCCGCCAGGCACAGCACCAGCGGCACCACCTTCACCGCAAGCGTGCCGCTGCCGGTGGGTGCCAGCCACAGTTCCCAGGCCAGACCCAGCACGATCAGGGCCAGCAAACCGGCCAGCGCGACGGCGCGCGCACGGCGCACAGCGGGGCCTGGCAGGTTGGCGCGGGCCAGCGGGATGGTCTGATCAAGTGCACTCATGGGGCATCATAGCCAGCATGGGACTTCCAGTTCAGTCGTCAGGGTCGGCGCCGAGTGTG
>JBBQMM010000043.1:0-15432 GCA_038328935.1 Burkholderiales bacterium | reverse complement strand
GGGCAAGGGCGAGGTCGTGACGGCTACCGTGATCAGCATCGAAATAGCGGTCGTGCGGGTGCAGATCAGCGGCCAGATTACGACGCAGGAAGCCAGCGACCAGTCGCTGCTGCTGCGCGCCGGCAGCCTGGCTGCGCCGATGGAGATCATCGAAGAACGCACCATCGGCCCGAGTCTGGGCGCCGAGAACATTGCCCAGGGCTTCAACAGCGTGCTGTACGGCTTTATTGCCATTGCCGTGTTCATGTGCTCTTACTACCTGCTGTTCGGTGTGTTCAGCACGGTGGCGCTGGCTTTCAATCTGCTGCTGCTGGTGGCGGTGCTGTCGATGCTGCAGGCCACGCTGACGCTGCCCGGCATGGCTGCCATCGCGCTGACGCTGGGCATGGCCATCGACGCCAACGTGCTGATCAACGAGCGCGAGCGCGAAGAGCTGCGCAACGGGGCGCCGCCGCCGGTGGCCATCCAGGCCGGCTACGAACGCGCCTGGGGCACCATCCTGGACAGCAACGTCACCACGCTGATCGCCGGCCTGGCGCTGCTGGCCTTCGGCTCCGGCCCGGTGCGCGGCTTCGCCACGGTGCACTGCCTGGGCATCCTGACCTCGATGTTTTCGTCCGTGGTGTTCTCGCGTGGCTTGGTCAACCTCTGGTACGGCCGGCAGAAACGCCTGAAGTCGGTGTCCATCGGTCAGGTCTGGCGGCCTGACGGCCCGATACCGCAGTCGGCCGTGGTCGACGACGTCAAAGCCTGAACGGGGAGGAGCACAGACATGGAATTCTTCCGCTTCAGAAACGACATCCCGTTCATGCGCCACGCACTGGTGCTGAATGCCATTTCCTTCATCACCTTTGCGCTGGCGGTGTTTTTTCTCGCCACCCGGGGACTGAACCCGTCGATCGAGTTCACGGGCGGCACCTTGCTGGAGGTGCAGTACACGCAAAGCGCCGACGTGGGTCGCACCCGCGGCACGGTGGAAAAACTGGGCTTCGGTGAAGTGCAGGTGCAGACCTTTGGCACCTCGCACGATGTGCTGATCCGCCTGCCGGTGCGCGCCGACATCAAGCAGATCGAGGTTTCAGGCCTCGTCTTCCAGGCCCTGTGCAAGGCCGAAACCGGTACGGTGGATACGAAGCAGACCATCACGCCGCAAGGCGCGCAGCTCAGCCGGCCGGCCTGCACCAAGGCCGATGGCACTGAACCGCTGGTGCTGACCCGCACCGAATTCGTCGGCCCTTCGGTGGGTGCCGAACTGTACGAAAACGGTGCGTGGGCGCTGCTCGTCACCGTGGCCGGCATCATGACCTATCTGGCCATTCGTTTCGAGTGGAAGTTTGCGGTCGCCGGCATCGTGGCCAACCTGCACGACGTGATCATCATCCTGGGGTTCTTTGCCTTTTTCCAATGGGAGTTTTCGCTCGCCGTGCTGGCCGCCATCCTGGCGGTGCTGGGCTATTCGGTGAACGAGTCGGTGGTGATCTTCGACCGCGTGCGTGAAACATTCCGCAAGTTCCGCAAGCTGACCACGGCGCAGACCATCGACCGTGCCATCACCAGCACCACCAGCCGCACCGTCATCACGCACGGCAGCACGCAGATGATGGTGCTGTCGATGTTGATCTTCGGCGGGCCCACGCTGCACTACTTCGCCGTGGCGCTGACGATTGGTATTTTGTTCGGCATCTATTCGTCCATCTTCGTGGCCGCGGGCATTGCCATGTGGCTGGGTGTCAAGCGCGAAGATCTGGTCAAGGGCGGTGGCAGCAAGGACATCGACCCCAACGACCCCAACGCAGGGGCGGTGGTGTAGAGTGGGTTGAAATGCCCCCAAATCGTTGCATAGTTGCTTGACATGGCCACCCGCGCCCAGTTCGCGAACATCGCCAGCCAGGCGCGGCGGCTTTACATCGAAGAGATCGTCAAGGGCTTGACGCCACTGGTGCAGGCCGTTCTCGACACGGCGCGCGTGTTGCTGGACAAGCCGTCTGAGCACGCGGTGTTTCAGCGCCGGCGCGACCTGATGCAGTCGCTGATGACCGGGGCCCAGGGCTGGCACCGCAGCATCGTCAGCGGCTTGCGCCACCTGCTGAGCACGGGCAACTCGCTGTCCAGGCCTGCGGAGCTCTCCAGCCTGGCCAACGCCCACCGCGAATCGCTCAGCCTGGTATCCGACGACACCATCGACCTGGAGATCGTCACGTCGCGGTTGGCGCTGGCCATCATGGACAAGGCTTCCTGGGAGTTTTCCGACCTGCGCTCGCGGGTTGCGCACCTGGAAGGTCGCAAGGAACTGGACCCGCAGGACATGCTGCGGGCGCATGTGCTGGCGCGCATCGTCTTCGACGCCTGGCGCTCTTGCGCCTTGACGCTGGACGGTTGGCGCGAAGTGCAGGGCACGCTCAACGACGAATTTGCGCTGCTCGTGGAAGAGGCCTATCACGAGGCCAACCGCTGGCTCTGTGAACAGGGTGTGCTGCCCGAAGTCGACTTGCGGCCCTTCATTCGCCGCTCGCGCACGCATCCGCAGGCTGCGCTGGCCTGGCAGATGGGCAGTGGCTTCATCGGCTTGGCGCCAGGCACTGGCACCACCACCACCATCGTCAGCAGCCAATCGGTCTTTGCAACCGGCCCGGGCACCGCATCGGGTGCCCCAGCCGGCCGTCCGTTGAGTGCCTGGCAAGGCTCCGACAGCCTGAGCCCCAACTCGGTGGGTGACGAGACCCGGTTGATGACGCGCACCGCGCCGCTGGCGCGCAGCCAGGAAAATGCCGAGGCAGTGATGGGCCGGTTGAACCGGCTGGTGGGGCGCCATGTGCCCGACTTCGGCGTCTCGTCAAGGCTGCAGGGATTGCGTGCGCCGCCGGTGCTGTCCGAGGGCTTGTCGCGCGCCATCCAGAACGCCCAGACCGGTATTCAGCAGCGCCTGGCACCCAGCGGCTCGCAGGGCGGGTTTGTCGTCACGACACCGGTGATGCTGGAAGAACTGCATCAGCGCAAGCAGGTGTTGAAGAAGGCCGCTGCCACGCCCGAAGAGCGCGCCACGATCGAAATCGTGGCGCTGCTGTTCCAGAGCATCCTGACCGAAGACCGCATACCGGCCAGCATCCGGGTGTGGTTCGCGCGGCTGCAGATGCCGGTGTTGCGCGTGGCGGTCACCGAGCCCGACTTCTTCGCCACCGTGGACCACCCGGCGCGGCGCCTGATCGACCGCATGGGTGCCTGCGTGATGGGCTTCGACACCACCAGCGGCCGCGGCGTCAGCGAGTCGCTGGGCAAAGAAATAAAACGGGTCGTGCAGGTGGTCGAGGCCTATCCCGACACTGGCAGGCGCGTCTTCCAGACCGTGCTCACCGAGTTCGAGAAGTTCCTGGAGCATTACTTCAAGAACGAAAACGAAGCCACCAAGAAAGGCGTCTCGCTGGCGCAGCAGGTCGAGCAGCGCGAGACGCTGGCCATCCAGTACACGATCGAACTGCGCCGCATGCTCAATGAAGTACCGGTGCAGGAAGGCGTGCGCCAGTTCCTGTTCCACGTCTGGGCCGATGTGCTCGCCACGACAGCGGTGCGTTACGGCGGGCAGGGCGCCCAGACGCGCACCATGAAGCGTGCCGCGGCAGACCTGATCTGGTCGGCCAGCGCCAAGGTCACGCGCGAAGAACGCGCCGAGGTGCTGCGCAGGTTGCCGCCGTTGCTCAAGTCCTTGCGCGAAGGCATGGCGGCGGCCGGCATGGACGCGACGCGCCAGGACGAACAGATCCATCAGCTCAACAACGCGCTGGCCGCAGCCTTCACCGCCAAGGCCGCGGTCATTCCCGACGACCGGCTGCGCGAGATGATGGAGCGGCTAGAGACGCTGGAGGAACTGCTGCCCGACGCCAAGGACGTGGAGATCGACGAGTCGATGGTGCTCGACCTGTCGGGCCACCAGAACTCCGAGCTCGAAGTGGTGCTGGAAGGGGGCTCGTTGCCGACGCCGGCGATGGTCTCCTGGGCCCGGGAGCTGCAGGTGGGCAGCTGGTACATGCTGGAGCGGCACGGCCACAGCGAGGCCGTTCAGCTGGCCTGGCAGGGCATGCGCAATCAGCTGGCGCTGTTTGTCACGCAGCAGGGGCGCTGCGTGCTGTTCCAGCAGCACCGGCTGGCTTCCTATCTGCAGGCCGGCCTGCTGTTGCCGGCGCAGGACGAAGCGCTGACGGTGCGTGCCACGCGCAGTGCGCTGGCCAAGCTGGATGTGGACGGGACGCGGCTGCTGAACTGACGTCTCTTGATGCCGCCGCGCGGCTGCCGCGTCGGCAGCAGCGAGGCCTGACCTCGATCAGTGGATCAGCCGGTCTTCAGAGGCCACGAACAACTCGTCGAGCACCAGCGCATCGGGCTCTTCGCCCAGGCTCCAGAAGACCATCAGCACGATGATCTTCAGGTCTTCGAGTTCCATGGGCCCGGAGCCGACCGCCATGGCGCGGTCGATGACCATCTCGCGCATGGCTGTCGAGAGCACACCCGCGGAGCCCAGAAAGGTGAGGAAGCCGATTGACTCTTCACCCAACACTTCTTGCTCCTGCGGCACGTAGATACGGACGCTGCCCTGCACCGGGCTGCCGGTGCAGGACTCGGCCGAATCGGCCAGGCCGTCGAGCCAGCGCAGCGCATCCTGTATTTCTTCCGACTCGAAACCCACGGCCGACAGCTTGCGCGAGAGCAACCTGGGCTCCGGGCAGGCATCAGGCCGCCAATAGTTCTCGTAGAGGTAGACCAGCACATCAAACATCGATTCACTATACCCGAGCAAGCCACTGCAAAAACCGCCTGTTTGGACGCAGGGACATCAGCCGTTGTGACGGCGTTGGTACAGACCGCCGGGCAGGCGCGCCACCAGCCCCTGCAGCTCCAGTTCCAGCAGCTTGGTGGCGAGCGCCGACACCGGCCAGCCGGTGCGCGACACCAGCGCGTCGGTGGTCACGGGGTCGTCGCCCAGGGCGTCGAGCAAGGCCTGTTCGGGGTGCGGTCCGGGCTTGTCGGC
This sequence comes from Burkholderiales bacterium, assembly GCA_038328935.1. Lineage (GTDB taxonomy): Bacteria > Pseudomonadota > Gammaproteobacteria > Burkholderiales > Burkholderiaceae_C > Rubrivivax. The sequence continues at coordinate 10,412 of JBBQMM010000043.1, read as the reverse complement.
AGCATCGACAGCCGAGTTGTCGAACAGCGGCTTCTGGGCGGCGTGGGTCGGCGCAAACTCTTCCAGAATGTCCTGCGCCGATTCGACCAGCTTGGCGCCGACCTTGATCAGGGCATGGCAGCCACGAGACTGCGCGGCATGAATGGAGCCGGGGATGGCAAAGACCTCGCGACCGGCTTCGCTGGCCAGTCGGGCCGTGATCAAGGAGCCGGACCGCAGTGCCGCTTCGACCACCAGCGTGCCCAGGCTCAGGCCAGCGATGATGCGGTTGCGCTGTGGAAAGTGTTCGGGCAACGGCGGCGTGCCGGGTGCGTATTCGCTGACCAGCGCGCCGTGCTGGGCAATGCGCTGCGCCAGGGCCTGGTTGCGCGGTGGGTAGACGCGGTCCAGGCCCGTGCCCACCACGGCTAAGGTCAGCAGCGACGGCCCGTCGCCGGATGTGCTGCGGGCCGCCAACGCGCCTTCGTGCGCGGCGGCGTCGATACCCGCGGCCAGGCCCGAGACCACCACCAGCCCCTGTTCGGCCAGGCTGCGGCCGAAGGCCCGTGCGTTGTCGATGCCTTGCGCAGTGGCGCTGCGGCTGCCCACCACGGCCACGCTGCGGGTCAGCAGCGCGGCCGGTGACCCCTGCAGGTACAGCATCAGCGGCGGGTCTGCCGTTTGCATCAGCTGGGGTGGGTAGCCGGCATCGCCCAGCTTCAAGACGTGATGGTCGGGCGCGGCGTTCAGCCAGGTGCGCGCTGCGACCGCCCGGGCGGCTTGTTCGGGGGCCGGTTCGCTGGTCAACAAAGCTGCCAGCTGGGGCCCGACGAGGCCTCGCAGCGTGGCCGCGGGCGCGGTGAACACGGCCTGGGCCGAACCACAGGCGGCGAGCAGCCGGCGCGCAGTCTCGCGGCCCACGCCGGGTGTTTCGAGCAGCCTGAACCAGGCTTCAAAGTCTTGGTCGGGTGCCAACTTGAGCCGGCTGTGGTCGGTGGTTGTGGGTGGTTTTGAGTGGCCTCGGGTGGCTTTGGGTGGTTGCCGATCTCGACCACCAGCGCCGGGCCCGGACCGTCAGGGCTGTGTGAAGCGGTCGCCGGCGCGCACGGGTTCCTGCACGTTCAGAACCAGCGCATACGAGACGCGGTCGAACACGCGGAAGACAAACAGCAGGCCGTGCCGCTCGTCGGGCAGGCGCAGCGGCGTCTTCGCCGCAGACGTGGTGTCGACCGCCATCGTGCCCGTGCGCCACAGCGCCAGCACGTTGCCGCGCTCGATGCCTTCGCGCTTGCCGCGGTTGATCGAAACCACCTGGTTCTGGCCGGCACGCAGTCCGTCGCCGTACAGCCCGATGATGCGGCCATCGACAGCGCCAGCCGGCGCGCGCGGCACGTAAGCCAGCAACTCCTGCTGCGGCACGGGCGAAAGGCGATCACCGACACCGGCCTCGAGCCGCGTGCTGGTGACCGTGAACGTGCTCGGCACCACCGCGCCAGCGGGCACCGTACCGGCCGGGGCGCCGCCGTCACGAACATGTTCGGCGGTGCCGACATAGCGGCCTTCGAAGCCCAGCACTTCCTTGCTCACCGGGTCTTGCAGCGGCACCAGCTGGCGGAAGATGCGGAAATCGCGCGCGCCGGCCAGGTCGCCGCGCACATAGGCGGTTTCGCCGCGCGACACCATCACGCGGCCTTCTTGCGTGGCCACGATGCGGGGCGCGCGCTCGAGTTCGTCGCTGTCGAAAACAACGGCTTCGGTGAGGAAAGGGCCGATCAGGTTCAACGGAATGGCGGCGATGGCGTCGCTGTCCAGCGCCGATGCGCGCACGCGCGGCGACAGCTTCACGGTACCGGGTTCACCGCCGGCCACGCGCAGACGCGCACGGCCGTTGCTCTTGTCCAGCATCAACACCTGCCCCGGGTAGATGAGGTGGGGGTTGCGGATCTGTTGCAGGTTCATGCCCCACAACTCGGGCCAGCGCCAGGCGTTCTTCAAGAACAGCGTGGAGATGCCCCACAAGGTGTCGCCAGGCACGACCGTGTAGATATCGGGCGCGTTGGGAGCCAGGTCTGACAGCGCCACGCCGGCTTGTGCGACGCGGCTGGCGGTGTCGCGCCACTCCGGGGTGACGGGCAGCCGGCTGCCTTGAGCCAGCGCGGGTGATGCACCGCCCAGAGCAGCCACCAGGGCTGCGGCGAAGGCCAGGGCGCCAGCCGCCCGCTTGAAAAACGTCATATCAGAACCCATATCCGTTAAGCACCGGCAGGGTGGGCCGGGCAGATGTCGCGAGGGTTGCAGGCGCTTCAAGCATCAATCTCCGAGGGGCCGGACGGCCGGTGCGAAAATGCCGCATCAGAGGCTGGGGCCTGGTGGGGCAGCTTGAAAACCCCGCTGCCCGGCTCGCCATCCCAACCGGCGACAATCTTCATTTGGTTTGGCAGATTCTGCCCCTAAACCCTTGATGCCGCCAACAAACCGGCGGCTGGGTCCGCTGCAATCGGGCCCGCTGCCGGTGCTTTTTCATGCCTTGACGAATCCATGGCCCATCTGTCCATCCTGCGATACCCCGATCCTCGTCTGCATACGGTGGCCAAACCCGTGGCGGCCGTGGACGAGCGCATGCGCACCCTGATCAGCGACATGCTGGAAACCATGTATGCCGCCGAAGGCGTGGGGCTGGCCGCCACGCAGGTGGACGTGCACCTGCGGCTGATCGTGATGGACACCTCGGAAGGCCGCGACCAGCCGGTGGTGTTGGTCAACCCGGAGATCGTCAGCCACAGCGACGAAAAGGCCATCAACGAAGAAGGCTGCCTGTCGGTGCCGACCATCTACGACCGCGTGGAGCGCGATGCCCGCGTGCGTGTGCGTGCGCTCGATCGCGAGGGTCAAACGTTCGAGATGGACGCCGAAGGGCTGACCGCGGTGTGCGTGCAGCACGAGATGGACCATCTGCTGGGCAAGGTGTTCGTCGACTATCTCAGTGCCATCAAGCGCGTGCGCATCCGCACCCGCATGTTGAAGAAGTCGCGCGAAGACCAGCGTGAGCGTTGAAGCGCGGCGCTCCGGTGCCAGTGCCAGTGCCGGTGGCGTGGCCGGGCCGGGCCGAATTGCCGGGCCGGGCCGAATCTCATGAATCAGGCCGGGTCTTGCGGCAGCGTTGAGCGGCAGCCCGGGGCCGCCGCGTCATGAAAGTGGCCTTCGCAGGCACACCCGCCTTTGCTGCGGTTGCGCTGCAGGCGCTGCACGACGCCGGCCACGAGGTGGTGCTGGTGTTGACGCAGCCCGACCGCCCGGCCGGGCGCGGACTGAAGTTGCAGGCCTCGCCCGTGAAACAACTGGCGCTGACGCTGGGGTTGCCGGTGGCGCAACCGCGCAGCCTGCGTCTGGACGGCAAGTTTGCCGACGACGCTGCGGCTGCGCGCCAGCGGCTGCTGGCCGCGGCGCCGCAGGTGATGGTGGTGGCGGCTTACGGCCTCATCCTGCCGCCCTGGGCCTTGGCGCTGCCGGCGCTGGGCTGCATCAACATCCACGGCTCTTTGCTGCCCCGCTGGCGCGGCGCGGCGCCGATCCATCGCGCCATCGAAGCCGGCGACACGCACACCGGCATCACCATCATGCAGATGGATGCCGGGCTCGACACCGGCGACATGTGGCTGGCAGCCAGCGAGCCGATATGGCCCGACGACACCACCGGCGGCCTGCACGATCGGCTGGCGGCCTTGGGCGCCCGGCTGGTGGTGCAGGTGTTGGCCCGTCTGGGCGATGCCCGCGCACCGCTCCCGGACGCGGGCCCGGGCCTGCACCGGCAAGCGCAGCCCGGGCAGGGCGTGACCTACGCGCACAAGGTGGAAAAGGCCGAGGCTGTGCTGGACTGGCAGCAGCCGGCGGCTCAGCTGGAGCGGCGCCTGCGTGCCTTCGACCCTTTCCCCGGCTGTCATGCGCAGCTCGAAGTGCTGGGCACGCAGCAAGAGCTGAAGGTCTGGCGCGGCCGCTGCGTGGCGGCGCAGGGCCGGCCTGGCCAGCGGCTGCCTGCAGGGCCTGAACAGCTGCTCATCGCCTGTGGGCAGGATGCGCTGGAACTGCTGGAAGTTCAAGCGCCGGGCGCCAGGCGGCTGTCGGTGGCCGACTACCTGCGGCGTCTGCCGGCGCCGGGCTGACTTCCGCCCGGCGCCCCTTCGACAGGGTGCAGTGCGCCCTCAAGCTGCGGGCCGTGGCTGCCGATAGAGACCACAGTGTTGATCCATTGGCCATGACCCATCCTCCATCCACGCGCTTGTCTGTGCGCTTGCCTGTGCGCTTGTCTGTACGCTTGCCTGTGCGCTTGTCTGTACGCTCCCCCCTGCGCTCCTGCCCGACCTTCGTGCTGGTCGCGGCAGCGCTGCTGTCGGGCTGCGACATGCTGGGCATCGAGACGGCCACTGGCACGGCTGCGCGCCAGGAGGCCGATGGCAAGGCCATCGGTGCCGGCTGCCGCCATGCCGCCCGTTCGGTCGAGCAGTGTTATCTCACCAACAAGCGCGCCGAAAAGGCGGCGGTGTTTGCCGGCTGGAAAGAGATGAACGACTACATGCGCGAAAACAAGATCGAAGCCGTGCCGCCGCCAGCGTCGCCGCCCGGAGACGCTGCGGGGTCACAGGTCGAAGACGGCGGCGAAGCCGACAAGGCGGACAGCAAAGCTGCGGACAAGAAGCGCTGACCGACAAACGCTGACCCGCAAGCGCTGATCTGCAAGCGGCATTCTGCAAGCGCTGACCTGCAAACTCTGACCTGCAAGCGCTGACACGGCAAGCGCTGACACCGCAAGCGCCCAGCACGGGGCGGCACGCGGGCCGGGCATTCCTTGGTCCACGCATCGCGTCTACATTGCCAGCGCCAGCGCCGGCGTTTGATCGTCCGAAACCGGCGTTCTGTCGCCGCGAGCCGCCTGGATGTCGCAATTGTCGAGCGTGGCGACGGTGCCAGGCGCACAGTGCGGGTCTTGCCACACGCTCCAGGAGCCCGCCCCGTGACCATCCGCCAAACTGCCGCGCGCCGCGCCGCCTTCATTGCGCCCTTGCTGCTGGCCGTGGCCAGCTGGGCGGCCCTGTGGCTGCCCGCGCCTGCATGGGCGGCCACGGAAACACGTACCGTGCCTGAGTTCCAGGCCATCACCTTGCAGGCTGGCCTGGAGCTCACCGTGCGCCAAGGGCCTCAACAGCCGCTGACGCTGACCGCCGAGGACCGTGTGCTGGCGCTGCTGGAAGCCGTGGTCGAGACCAGCAGCAGCGGCCCGACGCTGGTGCTGCGCTACCAGCGCGGCAGCAGCGTCTACACCCCCTACAAGGTGCGCGCCACCGTGGTGGTCCCCCGGCTGTCGGCCATCAACGTGGCGGGCAGCGGTGACGTCAGGCTCGAGGCGTTCAACACCCGGGCGCTCAAGCTCTCCATCGCCGGCTCGGGCGACATCGTCGCCCAGGGCCTGACGGCCGAAGAGCTGCAGGTCAGCGTGGCCGGCAGCGGCGACGTGCGCGGCAGCGGCAGCGCGCGGCGCTTGTTGGTGTCGGTGGCCGGCAGCGGTGATGTAGGACTGGCCGACTTGCGCGCCGACGACGTGGTGGTCAGCATCGCCGGCAGTGGCGACGTGGCGGTGCAGGCACGGTCCACGCTGGACGTCAGCATCGTGGGCAGCGGTGATGTGCAGTACACCGGTGCGGCCACGGTCAAGCAGACGATACGCGGCAGCGGCAGCATCAAGCAGCGCTGACGGGGACCCGTGGCGCCGGACCGGGCGCCGGCCGCGGGTGAAGGGGCACCGTGCGTTCCCGCCGACCGCCTTCCGCCCGCGGCGGCCGATGGCCGCGTGGGTTCCTGCCGACGTCGACCGCCACCGTCGACTGCCCACCGCGCAGCAGCGTGCGGCGACAATGGGCCGGTGCACTCCCCGAGCCCCGCGCCGATCTGGCGCCACCCCGAATTTGCCCGTGGCGCCCGCGAGATGCTGGGCACCGCCATCGGCATCGCCGCCTGGGGCCTGATCACCGGAGTGGCGATGGGCAAGAGCGGCATGGCGCCGTGGTTGATGGTGTTGATGTCGCTGCTGGTGTTTGCCGGCAGCGCACAACTGGCGGTGCTGCCGCTGATGAGTGTCGGCGCGCCGCTGTGGGTGGTGTGGGCCACCGCGCTGTGCGTGAACCTGCGCTTCATGATCTTCAGCGCCCAGTGGCGGCCCTATGTGGTGCACCTGCCGTTCGGGCAGCGCCTGCGCTGGGCCTACGTGACGGCCGACCTGAACTACGTGATGTTCATGCGCCGCTTCCCGCAGCCGGTGCCGGCCCCGGAGCAGCCGCCGTACTTCTGGGGCGGGGCGCTGACCAACTGGTTTGCCTGGCAGATACCGTCGCTGGCCGGCATCTTGCTGGCCGATGCCGTGCCTGTGCACTGGGGCATCGGCTTTGCGGGCACGCTGGCCCTGCTGGGGTTGGCGTTGTCGCTGGTGCAGGGCCGCGCCACGGCAGTGGCCGGCGCGGTGGCGGGTTGCGCGGCCATGGCGGCGTATGCGCTGCCTTACAAATTGAACATCGTGGTCGCCATCGCCGCCGCGGTAGCCATCGGCCTGCTGGTGGACCATGGCGCGCAGGGTCTGCAAAAGCGCGTGCAACCGCTGGACGAGCGCACCTGATGGGCGGCTGGGAAGGGCTGCTGGCCGTGCTGGGCCTGACGGGCCTGACGATCGCCACGCGGGGTGCGTTTTTTCTGTCGCGCCGCGAGGTGCCGATACCGCAGTGGCTGCGCCAGGGCCTGCGCTACGCACCGCTGGCCGCATTGGCCGCCGTGGTGGTGCCGGAGGTGCTGATGACGCGCGGCCAGTTCATCGGCTTCATCGGCCACTGGCAGGATGCGCGCGTCTTTGCTGCCGTGGCCGGTGCCGCCTATTTCTGGTGGCGGCGCGACATTCTGGGCACCATCATCACCGGCATGGCGGTGTTGTTGCCGCTGCGCCTGGGCCTGGGCTGGTGAACTTGCGCAGCCGCAAAGACCGTAGCCGTGCCGCTTTCTAGAATTTGCGTTGATACCGCTGATACCGCTGATGCCGCTGACATCGCTGACATCGCCGCTACCGCTGCTACCGCTGCTGCCGCTGCTGTTGCCGCTCCTTCACATTTCTTTGGAGAATGGTCCATGAACGTGCTGCGTCTTTCAGATCTGGTGGCCGCCGGCCGCGTGGTTGGCAAGCGCGTCTTCATCCGCGCCGACCTCAACGTGCCCCAGGACGATGCTGGGCACATCACCGAAGACACGCGCATCCGCGCCAGCGTGCCGTGCATCCGCATGGCGCTCGATGCCGGCGCTGCGGTGATGGTCACCTCGCACCTGGGCCGGCCCACCGAGGGCGCCTTCAAGCCCGAGGATTCGCTGGCGCCGGTGGCTGCGCGCCTGTCTGAACTGCTGGGCCGCCCGGTGCCGCTGCTGGCTGACTGGGTCGACGGCGTGACCGTGAAACCCGGCGACGTCGTGCTGCTGGAAAACTGCCGCGTCAACAAGGGCGAAAAGAAGAACGACGAAGTGCTGGCGCGCAAGATGGCTGCGCTGTGCGACATCTTCGTTCACGACGCGTTCGGCACCGCCCACCGCGCCGAGGCCAGCACCTATGGCATCGCCGAGTACGCCCCGGTGGCCTGCGCCGGGCCGCTGCTGGCCGCCGAGATCGACGCCTTGACCAAGGCCTTGGCGCATCCGAAACGGCCGCTGCTGGCCATCGTGGCGGGCAGCAAGGTCAGCACCAAGCTCACCATCCTGCAAAGCCTGGCGTCCAAGGTGGACGGCCTGATCGTCGGCGGCGGTATCGCCAACACCTTCATGCTGGCCGCAGGCCTGCCCATCGGCAAGAGCCTGGCCGAGCCCAGCCTGCTGGACGAGGCCCGCAGCGTGATGGCCGCGATGAAGGCGCGCGGCGCGGCGGTGCCCATTCCCACCGACGTGGTGGTGGCCAAGACCTTTGCCGCCGATGCGCCGGCCACCGTGAAGGTGGCGGCCGATGTGGCGGCCGACGACCTCATCCTCGACATCGGCCCGCAGACCGCGGCGCTGCTGGCAGCGCAACTCAAGAGTGCCGGCACCATCGTCTGGAACGGGCCCGTGGGCGTGTTCGAGTTCGATGCCTTCGCGCATGGCACCGAGACCGTGGCGCGCGCCATTGCCCAGAGCAGCGCCTTCAGCATTGCCGGCGGTGGCGACACGCTGGCGGCGATTGCCAAGTACGGCATTGAAAAGGACATCGGCTACATCAGCACCGGCGGCGGCGCTTTCCTGGAAATGCTGGAAGGCAAGACGCTGCCGGCCTTCGAAGTGCTGGCCCGCCGCGCCGCGGGTTGAAGGGCCCGCAAGGGCTGCCGAGGCCGCCGGCGGCCTGCCCGCAAGGCCACGGCAAGGCAAGCACAGGGTGCCCGCCGCCGTAACGCACCGGTAACCGCGCCTGGCGCATGGCGCCCATAATCGCCGCGCTTGACCGACTGCAGCCAGACCACCGGAGCGCCGACCCATGACCCGAGCCACCAAGATCGTTGCCACCCTGGGCCCCGCGTCCAGCGACCCCGCCGTGCTGGAGCGGCTGCTGGTGGCTGGCGTGGACGTGGTGCGGCTGAACTTCAGCCATGGCAAGGCGCAGGACCATATCAACCTGGCCGAACTGGTGCGCACCGTGGCGGCCAAGGTGGACAAGCCCGTCGCGCTGATGGCCGACCTGCAGGGGCCGAAGATCCGCGTCGGCAAATTCGTCGACAACAAGGTGCTGTTGCAGGCCGGCATGCCGTTTGTGCTGGACGCCGCGCGCAGCGAGCCCGGCGACATCGGCGCCGTCGGCCTGGACTACAAGGAACTGCCGCGCGACGTGCGCCCTGGTGACATCCTGCTGCTCAACGACGGCCTGATCAAGCTCGTCGTCGAGCTGGTGCGGGGCGAGCAGGTGCACACCCGCATCGTGCTGGGCGGTGTGCTGTCCAACAACAAGGGCATCAACAAGGCCGGCGGCGGCCTTACCGCGCCGGCGCTGACGGCCAAGGACATGGAGGACATCAAGACCGCGATGGCCTTCCAGTGCGACTTCCTGGCCGTGAGTTTTCCGAAAAACGCCACCGACATGGAAATGGCGCGCCAACTGTCCAATGTGGCGGGCGAACCCTTCCGCCACAAGACTTCGCTGATCGCCAAGATCGAGCGCAGCGAGGCGATCCCGAACCTGGAAGCCATCCTGCGCGCCAGCGACGGCATCATGGTGGCGCGTGGCGACCTGGCAGTGGAGGTGGGCAACGCGGCGGTGCCGGCGCTGCAAAAGCGCATGATCCGCATGGCCCGTGAACTGGACAAGGTGGTCATCACCGCCACCCAGATGATGGAAAGCATGATCCTGGCGCCGGTGCCCACGCGCGCCGAGGTGTCCGACGTGGCCAACGCCGTGCTCGACGGCACCGACGCGGTGATGCTCAGCGCCGAGACCGCGGCCGGCAACTACCCGGTGGAAACGGTGGAGCAGATGCACCAGATCGCGCTGGAAGCCGAGCGTGCCGAAGACGTGTTGCTCGACGCCGACTTCACCGCCAAGCGCTTCAACCGCATCGACCAGAGCATCGCCATGGGCGCGCTGTTCACGGCCCACCACCTGGGCTGCAAGGCCATCCTGGCGTTGACCGAGAGCGGATCGACCGCGCTGTGGATGAGCCGCCACAGCATCAAGGTGCCGATCTACGGCCTGACCTCGCAACCGCAGAGCCACCGCCGCATGACGCTCTATCGCAACGTGCAGCCGCTGATGATGCCCAAGCTGGCTGACCGCGACGAGGCGCTGGCCAAGGCCGAGACGCTGCTGATCGAGAAGGGCGTGCTGCGCCCGGGCGACACCTACGCCATCACCTGCGGCGAGCCCATGGGCCATCCGGGCGGCACCAACATGCTGAAGGTCTGCCAGGTGCGTTGAAAACGCACCCGTCGCGGCCAAAGGCCGCGGCGCGCGGCGCAAGCCGCGAAGCAGGACTCGGCGAAGCCAAGGTCTGCCAGGTACGCTGAGCCGCGGCTCCAGGTCCGCCCGCGCGGACCTGGACGGCGAAGCGGCCCGGAGCTCTGCGACGGGCGCTGAGCCGCGGCTCCAGGTCCGCCACGGGCTTGCAGGCCCGTGGCGTTCGCGAGGCGAAGTCAGCGCGCAGAACTGCCTTCGTCCGCGCTCACCCTCGCGGACCTGGACGGCGAAGCGGCCCGGACTCTGCGACGGGCGCTGACGGGATCGACTCCCTCGCGCTGCCTGGGCGCCCTCTGCCTGAGAGCATCCAAGGCCGCTGTCGGCGCCCGGCGTTCGCGGAGAAAAAAGGGCGTCACGGCCGGGCCTTTGCTCCCTCTCCCTTCCAGGGAGAGGGTTGGGGGCGAGGCGGGGGTTTCGAGCCGCATGCGGCGAGCCCGCTAAG
>JBBQMM010000042.1:0-15442 GCA_038328935.1 Burkholderiales bacterium | reverse complement strand
GTGACGGGGTAGCCGAACATCATGTCTTTCGGGATGCCGTATTCGCCATTGCTTGGCACGCCCATGGTGACCCACTCACTGCCGGTGCCCAACGCCCAGTCGCGCATGTGGTCGATGGCGGCGTTGGCGGCCGAGGCGGCTGAAGAGACACCGCGCGCAGCGATGATGGCGGCGCCGCGCTTGCCCACGGTGGGCAGGAAGGTGTCTGCGTTCCAGACCTGGTCGTCGATCATGTCCTTCACGCTGGCGCCGTCGATGGTGGCGAAGCGGTAGTCGGCATACATGGTCGGGCTGTGGTTGCCCCAGACGGCCAGCTGCTTGATGCTGCTCACCGGCTTGCCGGTCTTGGCTGCAATCTGGCTGGCCGCACGGTTGTGGTCCAGGCGCAGCATGGCGGTGAAGTTTTCGCGCGGCAGGTCGGGTGCGCTCTTCATCGCAATGTAGGCATTGGTGTTGGCCGGGTTGCCCACCACCAGCACCTTCACGTTGCGGCTGGCGCTGGCGTTCAGCGCCTTGCCCTGGGCGGTGAAGATCTGCGCGTTGGCGACCAGCAGATCGGCACGCTCCATGCCCGGGCCGCGAGGGCGGGCGCCCACCAGCAACGCGTAATCAGTGTCCTTGAATGCGGTCAGCGGGTCGCTGTGGGCTTCCATGCCGGCCAGCAACGGGAAGGCGCAATCTTCCAGTTCCATCATCACGCCTTGCAGCGCCTTTTGCGGGCCCTCGACGGGCACTTCCAGCAGTTGCAGGATGACCGGCTGGTCCTTGCCGAGCATTTCGCCTGACGCGATACGGAACAACAGGGCATAGCCGATCTGGCCGGCGGCGCCGGTGACAGCCACGCGAACGGGCTTCTTGCTCATGAGCGGGTCTCCTGGGGTGGGGTGGTTGCAAGGTGCAAACGGGAAAAAAGCCGTGCTATTTTAGCGGTTGGCCTCTGGCGCGAGGCTGACAGATACGGAGGCGAACGCAGCCACAAACACGACGACAAACGGAGTCACAAACTCGACGACAACCGCGGCCGTAAACGCGGACACAAACACAGCCACGAACACAGCCAAAAACGCGTCGTCCGTGCAGGTTGCCGCGGCAGCCCGGGAAACCGCCATCTTATGTCTTATATAAGACACGATAGCGTGGACGTCGGCGCCGTGGCTGTGATGCAATGGTGGCCATGACCGAGAACCCGCGTGCGGCCGATGCAGACCCCGGTGCCCTGGCCTCCGGCCAGCAAGGCAGAGGCACTGGCAGCGATGTCGGGCCTGCTGCGGCCCACGGCTCCGAGGGTCTGGAAGTCGCGCCGTCGTTCAGCCCGCTTTACCAGCAGATCAAGCAGCGCCTGGTGCAAAGCCTGCAGGCTGGCGAATGGCTGCCCGGGCGCGCCATTCCCAGCGAAAACGAGCTCGCCGCGCGCTACCGTGTCAGCCAGGGCACGGTGCGCAAGGCCATCGACGAACTGGCCACCGACAACCTGTTGGTGCGCCGGCAGGGCAAGGGCACCTTCGTGGCCACGCACGCCGAGCAGGCCACGCAGTACCGGTTTCTGCGTCTGATGTCCGACCAGGGTGGCGACAGCGGCTTGCAGCGCCAGTTGCTGGAGTGCCGCCGCATGCGCGCTCCCGCCGAGGTGGTGCGCCTGCTGGCGCTGAAGCCGGGCGATGCCGCGGTGCAGGTTCGACGCTTGCTGTTGGCGCGTCAACCCGAGGGCCTGCGCCCGGTGGTGCTGGACGACCTGTGGCTGCCGGGCTCGCCCTTCAAAGGCCTCACGGCGGAACGGCTGGTGGCCTGGCGCGGCCCGTTGTACCGCCTGTTCGAAGCCGAATTCGCGGTCCACATGGTGCGCGCCGAAGAAAAGCTGCGCGCCGTAGCGGCGGCTCCCGACGAGGCTGCGCTGCTGGCAGTGCCCGCAGGAACGCCCCTGTTGTCGGTCGAGCGGCTGGCCTACACCTATGGTGACAAACCGGTCGAACTTCGGCGCGGGCTTTACCACACCGCGCACCACCACTATCGCAACTTATTGAGCTGAAAAGGCGCCCGTATGCTGCCTTTTTCGATCATCCACAGTTCCATGTAAGGCTGGTGCATTGCAATAAACTCGGTCGGTTACATGCGGTTCCGGGGCCTCCTCAGTGGCGGCCCGGGAACCACCGGGTTGGCTCCTCACGATGCGCCACCATCCACACATCCCTGCCAGGAAGTGAAAACAACCATGCCAACCACCACCCGAACACGCCCCGGCACGATGCGCCTGGTCGATGCTCTGCAGTACCGGCTGCCGCTGGCCGGCGTCGTCTCCATCCTGCACCGCGCCAGCGGCGCGATGATGTTTGCGCTGCTGCCTTTCGTAGTCTGGCTGTTCGACGTCAGCCTCAGTTCCGAGATTTCCTACGAACAGTACACGTCGGCCTTTGCACTGGGCATCGGCTTTGTGCCCTGGTGGGTGGTCAAGCTGGTGGTGCTGGGTCTGATATGGGCCTACCTGCACCACTTCATCGCCGGTGTGCGCCACCTGTGGATGGATGCCACGCACAGCGTGGGCAAGGAATTCGGCCGCCGCTCGGCCGTCGTCACCCTGGGCTCGAGCGTGCTGCTCACCGTGGTGCTAGGCGCCAAGCTGTTTGGCCTGTATTGAAAAGACCCCTTTCCAGCCAACCAGAGGCAACAACAAGATGTCGGTGAATTACGGATCCAGGCGCGTCGTCGTCGGCGCGCACTACGGCATGCGCGACTGGCTCAGCCAGCGCATCACGGCCACGTTGATGGCGCTGTTCACGGTGGTGCTGCTGGCGCAGGTCATCTTCAGCAGCGGGCCCATGGGTTACGACCGCTGGGCGGGCATCTTCTCTGCGCAGTGGATGAAGGTGCTGACGCTGGTGGTGCTGCTGTCGCTGGGCTGGCATGCCTGGGTGGGTGTGCGCGACATCTTGATGGACTATGTGAAGCCCGTGGCGCTGCGCCTGGTGATGCAGGTGTTCACCATCTGCTGGTTGGTGGGCTGCATCGGCTGGGCCGTTCAAGTGCTCTGGAGACTCTGAATCATGGCCCACTCTTCTGCGGTCACTTCCATCTCAAACGTGTTTTCACTGCCGCGCCGCAAGTTCGATGTCGTCATCGTCGGTGCCGGTGGTTCCGGCATGCGCGCCTCGCTGCAACTGGCCCTGGCCGGCCTGAACGTGGCCGTCTTGTCCAAGGTGTTCCCGACCCGCAGCCACACGGTGGCGGCGCAGGGCGGCATTGGTGCCAGCCTGGGCAACATGGCCGAAGACAACTGGCACTATCACTTCTACGACACCATCAAAGGCTCTGACTGGCTTGGCGACCAGGACGCCATTGAATTCATGTGCCGTGAAGCGCCGAAGGTGGTGTACGAACTCGAGCACATGGGCATGCCGTTCGACCGCAACCCCGACGGCACCATCTACCAGCGCCCTTTTGGCGGCCACACGGCCAACTACGGCGAAAAGCCGGTGCAGCGTGCCTGCGCTGCGGCCGACCGCACGGGCCACGCGATGCTGCACACGCTGTACCAGCAAAACGTGAAAGCGCGCACCAATTTCTTCGTCGAATGGATGGCGCTGGACCTGATCCGCAACCAGCAGGGTGACGTGCTCGGCGTCACCGCGCTGGAAATGGAAACCGGCGACGTGCACATCCTGGAGGCCAAGACCACGCTGTTCGCCACCGGCGGCGCCGGCCGCATCTATGCCGCCAGCACGAATGCCTACATCAACACCGGCGACGGCCTGGGCATGGCGGCGCGCGCCGGCGTGCCGCTGGAAGACATGGAGTTCTGGCAGTTCCACCCCACTGGCGTGCACAACGCCGGCGTGCTGCTTACCGATGGTTGCCGCGGCGAGGGCGCCATTCTGCGCAACAGCAACGGCGAACGCTTCATGGAACGCTATGCACCGACGCTCAAAGACCTGGCGCCGCGTGACTTCGTGTCGCGCTGCATGGACCAGGAAATCAAGGAAGGCCGCGGCTGCGGGCCCAACAAGGACTACATCAACCTGGACATGACGCACCTGGGCGGCGACACCATCCTGAAGCGCCTGCCCAGCGTGTTCGAGATTGGCCACAACTTTGCCAACGTCGACATCACCAAGGAACCCATACCGGTGGTGCCGACCATCCACTACCAGATGGGTGGCATCCCCACGAACATCCACGGCCAGGTGGTGACACCAGAACCTGGCAAACCCGACGGCAACCCCAACAGCGTGGTGCAGGGCTTCTACGCGGTGGGCGAGTGCAGCTGCGTCAGTGTGCACGGCGCCAATCGGCTGGGCACGAATTCGCTGCTCGACCTGCTGGTGTTCGGCCGTGCCGCGGGCAACCACATCGTCGACAGCGGGCTGAAGAAACAGTCGCACCAGGAACTGCCGGCCGACGCGGCTGATCGTTCGCTGGCGCGCCTGGCGCGGCTGGACAGCAGCACCAGCGGCGAATACGCGCAAGACGTGGCGAACGACCTGCGCAACACCATGCAGCAACATGCGGGCGTGTTCCGCACCCAAAAGACGCTGGATGAAGGCGTGGTCAAGGTGGCAGCCATCGCCGAGCGCGTCAAGGCCATCGCACTGAAAGACAAGAGCAAGGTCTTCAACACCGCACGCATTGAGGCGCTGGAGGTCGAGAACCTGATCGAGTCGGCACGCGCCACCATCGTGTCGGCCGCGGCGCGCAAGGAAAGCCGCGGCGCCCATACGGTCGACGACTTCCCGGATACGCCCGAATTCCCCAACGGCCGCAACGACCCGGTGTGGATGAAGCATTCACTCTGGTACAGCGAAGGCAACCGCATGGACTACAAACCGGTGCAGCTCAAGCCGCTGACGGTGGAGTCGGTTCCCCCCAAGGTCCGTACGTTCTGAGCTTCAACACCCCAACGGCATTCTCCGTAAAGTTTTTCGTAGCACCGCCAGCCCGAGGCAATCCAAGATGACCCTGCGCACTTTCCAGATCTACCGCTACGACCCCGATGCCGATGAGAAGCCCCGCATGCAGACGCTGCAGGTGGAGCTTGATGGCAGCGAGCGCATGCTGCTCGACGCGCTGAACAAGCTCAAGGCCGTAGACCCCACGCTGAGCTTTCGCCGCAGCTGCCGCGAAGGGGTGTGCGGCTCCGACGCGATGAACATCAACGGCAAGAACGGTCTGGCCTGCCTGACCAACATGCGCACGCTGCCGGGCACGATTGTCCTGAAACCGCTGCCTGGGTTGCCCGTCATCCGCGACCTCATCGTCGACATGACGCTGTTCTTCAAGCAGTACAACAGCATCAAGCCCTACCTGGTGAACGACACCCAGCCGCCAGAAAAAGAGCGTCTGCAAAGCCCCGAAGAGCGTGACGAACTGAACGGCCTGTACGAGTGCATCCTGTGTGCCAGCTGCTCCACCGCTTGCCCCAGCTTCTGGTGGAACCCCGACAAGTTCGTCGGCCCAGCTGGCTTGCTGCAGGCCTATCGCTTCATTGCCGACAGCCGTGACCAGGACACTGGCGGGCGTCTGGACAATCTGGAAGACCCGTACCGACTGTTCCGCTGCCACACGATCATGAACTGCGTCGACGTCTGCCCCAAGGGCCTGAACCCGACGAAGGCCATCGGCAAGATCAAGGAATTGATGGTGCGCCGGGCCATCTAGGCTGGCTGCACTCTGGCACGAAGATGAGACTCGACGAGCGGTCCCTGAGCAAGCTGAAGTGGCGCTGCCGCCGCGGCCTGCTCGAGAACGACCTCTTCATCGAGCGGTTTTTCTGCCAGCATGAGGAGACGATCACGACACGGCAAGCCGCCGGGCTGCAAGCCCTGATGGACCTGCCGGACAACGACCTGCTCGACCTGCTGCTGCGCCGAAAAGAGCCGCAGGCCGAGCTAGACACCGCCGAGGTGCACGAGGTGTTGGTGCTGATGCGCCGGCCCGCTGCGCTGCCCAACTGAAGAAAGGCCTACCAGCCATGACCCCCTCTGACGTCAAAGCCACCCTGTCGTTCTCGGATGGCAGCCCGAGCATGGATCTGCCGATCTACAAGGGCACTGTCGGCCCTGACGTGATCGACATCCGCAAGCTTTACGCCCAGACCGGCAAGTTCACCTACGACCCCGGTTTCCTGTCCACCGCGTCGTGCAAAAGCACCATCACCTACATCGATGGCGACAAGGGTGAGCTGCTGTACCGCGGCTACCCCATTGAACAGTTGGCGCAGAACTGCGACTTTCTCGAAACCTGCTACCTGCTGCTGAAGGGCGAACTGCCCAACGTCGAGCAGAAGGACGGCTTCGTGAAGCTGGTGACCAACCACACGATGGTCAACGAGCAGATGCAGTTCTTCCTGCGTGGCTTCAGGCGCGACGCACACCCGATGGCCGTGATGACGGGGCTGGTGGGCGGCTTGTCGGCCTTCTATCACGACAGCACCGACATCCACAACCCGGTGCACCGCGAGATCTCGGCGATACGGCTGATTGCAAAAATGCCCACGCTGGTGGCCATGGCCTACAAGTACGGCACCGGCCAGCCCTACATCTACCCGAAGAACTCGCTCAGCTACAGCGCCAACTTCATGCGCATGATGTTTGCCACGCCGTGTGAAGAGTACGAGCCTAACGATGTATTGGTGCGCGCCATCGACCGCATCTTCATCCTCCACGCCGACCACGAGCAGAACGCCAGCACGTCCACCGTGCGCCTGTGCGGCAGCTCCGGTACCAACCCGTTTGCCGCCATTGCGGCTGGCGTGGCCTGCCTGTGGGGCCCCGCGCACGGCGGCGCCAACGAAGCGGCACTGAACATGCTGGGCGACATTCAGCGCCAGGGCGGCATCGAGAAGATCGGCGAATTCATCAAGCAGGTGAAGGACAAGAACTCCAGCGTCAAGCTGATGGGTTTTGGCCACCGCGTGTACAAGAACTACGACCCGCGTGCCAAGCTGATGCGCGAGACCTGCCACGAGGTGCTGACCGCCACCGGCCTGCACGACGACCCGCTGTTCAAGCTGGCGATGGCGCTGGAGAAGATTGCGCTCGAGGACGACTATTTCGTCGCCCGCAAGCTCTATCCCAATGTCGACTTCTACAGCGGCATCGTGCAGCGCGCGCTGGGCATTCCGGTGAGCCTGTTCACGGCCGTCTTCGCGCTCGCGCGCACGGTGGGCTGGATTGCGCAGCTCAACGAGATGATCGGCGACCCCGAGTACAAGATCGGCCGGCCGCGCCAGCTGTTCGTGGGTTCGACATCGCGCGACGTGGTGCCCATCGCCGAGCGCTGAATCAAGCAGATGCAGCCTTGAGCCACGGCTGCCAAGAGTGAAAAGGCCACCCACCGGTGGCCTTTTTCGTTGCGGCTTCGCACCTGGATCGCCGCTGCGGCTGGCCTGTTCAGCCCTGAACCTGTAGTGTTCAGCCGTTCGTCACTCTGCAACCCTGGCTGCGACCATGCACCTTTCATCACTGCCCGCATCGAGCGATTGGGCTGCATTCGATGCCCTGCATGACGACACGTCAGCCTGGGGTGACGCCATCAAGGCATTGGCTGCCGAGCTGGTGCCCGGTGCGCCTGTGGTTCAAATGGAATCGGGCACGGTGCTGGTGGCGTTGCTGGGCCACACCCATGCACTGAAGCTGTACCCACCCTTCCTGCGCGACCACTGCGCGTACGAGTGTGCGATGTTGGCCCGCGTGGGTGGCGCCCTGCAGGTGCCCACGCCGGTGTTGGTGCAATCCGGCGAGCATGAAGGCTGGCCCTGGGTGTTGATGACGCAACTGCAGGGTGAGCCGTTGACGGCCACGTGGCCTGGCCTGGACGAAGACCAGAAGTGCAGGCTGCTGGCCGCGTTGGGCGCCCTGGCGGCGCAGGTGCACGCGCTGCCGGTGGCCGGCATGCAAGAACACTCACCCGTCTGGTCCCAATTCATCGCTGCGCAGCGCAGTGGCTGCCACCGGCGGCAATCACGGGTCGGACTGCCAGCCCATCTGCTGGCGCAGGTGGACGCTTTTGTCGCCGGCCCTTTGCCCGCGAGCCCGCAGGTGATGCTCACCGGCGAGTACACGCCCATGAACCTGCTCACCCGGCAGGGCCGGCTTTGCGGCATGTTCGACTTTGGCGACGGACTCATCGGCCCGCGTGAATACGACTGGCTGGGCCCCTTGGCATTTCTTGCCGCGGGCCATGCAGCGCGTTGCGCGGCCTTCTTCGGCGGCTACGGCACCAGTCCCGATGCGTCGCAGCGACTGGCATTGATGCGATTGCTGCTGCTGCACCGCTACAGCAGCCTGCGGTCGCAAATTGCCCACCCGAACTGGCAAGAGGTGCGCAGCTTCGAGGAGCTGACGGCGCTGATCTGGCCCGTCTGAGAGGCTTAGAGCTCAGGCGGCCGCTTCCAGGCCGCTCTCGAAGTGGGCCCGCATCAGCCGGTTCGCAGTGTCGCCGTCTCTCGCGACCACCGCCCGCATCAGCGCACGGTGCTCGGCCAGCGAGCCGGCCAGCCGGCCGTGTTTGAACAGCGAGTGATGGCGGTTGAGCTTCATCACCTTGCGAAGGTCGGTCACCATCTGCTCGGCCCATCGGTTGCCGGCCATCCGCAGCAGTGCCATGTGAAACCGTTCGTTGGCGGCGAAAAAGGCGTCGCGCCGGTGCGCCTGACGCTCCAACTGCTCGTGCAGTGCGGCCAGCTCTGCGCGTTGTGCAGCGTTCGCATGGACGGCCACTTGGGCCGCTGCGTCACTCTCCAGCAGCGCCAGCAGGTGGTAGACCTGCGCCACGTCTTCGCGCGAGATCTCGGTCACGTACGCGCCGCGGCCCACCTTCATCGTCACCAGGCCCTCGACCGCAAGCACCTTGAGTGCCTCGCGCATGGGCGTGCGGCTGATGCCGTAGGCGGCGGCAAGCTTGACCTCGTCGATCCAGCTGCCGGGCTCCAGTTCGCGCGCAAAGATCTGCTGGCGCAGGCGGTCGGCCACGTCCTGGTAGAGGGCGCGGCGGGCCAGGGGAGGGGTGGTGGAGGGGGTCACGACCACAGGGATTGTCAGATGTCAGCTGTCAGGAGTGAGTAGGTTTTGAATTTATAATTATGCATAATCACCGCCCGGGTACAAGAGTGCAAAGAGGGTGATTCAGCGATGCACCCAAGCAGGCTCTCACCGGCAGCTCTTTCTATCGGTTGGCGCCAGCTGTCAGCGCCAAACAGTCAGCGCCTAACAGTCAGCGCCTAACAGTCAGCGCCAACAGCTATCGTCCGCAGTCAGCGCCCGCAGCGCGTTCTGGCACATCCACGGGCCCGCCAAAGTCGAGCGCAGGAGAACCACCATGGCCCAAGAGAAGGTCCCCGAAGTCTTTCAAACCGCGTCCCTTGATCAGTGGGCCAAGGCGGCAGCCCGGTCGGCGCCTGGCGCTGACGTGGCAGCGCTGAACTGGGTCACGCCCGAAGGCATCGTCGTCAAGCCGCTGTACACCGCGGCCGACACGGCGGCGCTGCCGCACGCCAACACCTTGCCCGGCTTCGAGCCCTTCATCCGCGGCCCGCAGGCCACGATGTATGCGGTGCGGCCATGGACCATCCGCCAGTACGCGGGCTTTTCCACGGCCGAAGACAGCAACGCCTTTTACCGCCAGGCGCTGGCCGCTGGTGGACAGGGCGTCAGCGTGGCTTTCGACCTGGCCACGCACCGTGGCTACGACAGCGACCACCCGCGTGTCACCGGCGACGTGGGCAAGGCCGGCGTGGCCATCGACAGCGTCGAGGACATGAAGATCCTGTTCGACGGCATTGCGCTGGACAAGGTCAGCGTGTCGATGACGATGAACGGCGCCGTGCTGCCGGTGCTGGCGGGTTACGTGGTGGCGGCCGAAGAGCAGGGCGTCAGCCAGGAGCAATTGAGCGGCACCATCCAGAACGACATCCTCAAGGAGTTCATGGTCCGCAACACCTACATCTACCCGCCCGAGCCGTCGATGCGCATCGTCGCCGACATCATCGAATACACGGCGCAGAAGATGCCGAAGTTCAACTCCATCAGCATCAGCGGCTACCACATGCAGGAAGCCGGCGCCAACCAGGCGCTGGAGCTCGCCTTCACGCTGGCCGACGGCGCCGAGTACGTGAAGACGGCCATCGCCAAGGGCCTGGACGTGGACGACTTCGCCGGCCGTCTGAGCTTCTTCTGGGCCATCGGCATGAATTTCTATCTTGAAGTGGCCAAGATGCGCGCCGCGCGCCTGTTGTGGACGCGCATCATGAAGAGCTACCACGCCAAGAACCCGAAGAGCCTGATGCTGCGCACGCACTGCCAGACCAGCGGCTGGAGCCTGACCGAGCAGGACCCCTACAACAACGTGGTGCGCACCACCATCGAAGCCATGGCGGCCGTGTTCGGCGGCACGCAGAGCCTGCACACCAACAGCTTCGACGAAGCGATCGCGCTGCCCACCGAATTCAGCGCCCGCATCGCGCGCAACACGCAGCTCATCATCCAGGAAGAGACGCACATCACCAGTGTCGTCGACCCCTGGGCCGGCAGCTACATGATGGAAAGCCTGACCCAGGAGATGGCCGACAAGGCCTGGTCCATCATCGAAAAAGTGCAGGCGCTCGGGGGCATGACCAAGGCCGTGGACAGCGGCTGGGCGAAGCTGAAGATCGAGGCCAGTGCGGCCGAGAAGCAGGCCCGCATCGACAGCGGCAAGGACGTCATCGTCGGCGTCAACAAGTACAAACTGAAGCAGGAAGGCCTGCTCGACATCCGCGATGTCGACAACGTGAAGGTGCGCGAAGGCCAGATCGCACGCCTGCAGCAGATCCGCGCCACGCGCGATGGCGCCAGGGTCCAGGCCTTGCTCGACGCGCTGACGGCGGCAGCGCATGACGGCAGCGGCAACCTGCTGGCGCTGAGCATCGACGCCATGCGCGCCCGCGCCACGGTGGGCGAGCTCAGCGATGCCCTGGAGAAGGTCTACGGGCGCCACCGCGCCGACATCCAGAAGGTGACCGGTGTGTACGCTGCTGCCTACGATTCAGCCGAGGGCTGGGACAAGCTGAAGGCCGAGATCGCGGCCTTTTGCAAAGAACAGGGCCGGCGCCCGCGCGTGATGATTGCCAAGCTGGGCCAGGACGGCCACGACCGCGGCGCCAAGGTGGTGGCCACCGCCTTCGCCGACCTGGGCTATGACGTCGACATCGGGCCGCTGTTCCAGACGCCCGAAGAGTGTGCGCGCCAGGCGATAGAAAACGACGTGCACGCGGTGGGCGTCAGTACCTTGGCGGCAGGCCACAAGACGCTGGTGCCCGCCATCATTCAGTCGCTGAAAGAGCAAGGCGCCGACGACATCATCGTGTTCGTGGGCGGCGTCATTCCGCAGCGGGACTACGACTTTCTGTACGCTGCGGGCGTGAAGGGCATCTACGGGCCCGGCACGCCGATACCGGTGAGCGCAAAGGACGTACTCGAGCAGATCAAGGCCCGTCAGGCGGCCAAGGCCTGACGTCATGTGGCCCGTGCTGGACGCCGGCCCGGCGCTGCAGCCCGCAGCGGCAGACGATTTCGACGCGCTGCTGGCGCTGCGCATCCGCGCCATGCAGCCCAGCCTGCAGGCGCTGGGCCGTTTCGAGCCCGAGCGCGCCCGTGAACGTTTTGCCGCCACCTTTGCTGCCGAGCACATGCACCACGTGGTGGTGGCAGGCCGGCGCGTGGGTTGTGTGTCGCTGCGCCCCAAGCCAGCGGCGTTGCGCATCGACCATTTCTACATCGAGCCCGATGCACAGGGCCGCGGCGTGGGCGCCTGGGTGATGGACAGTGCCTGCTCGCTGGCCGACCTGCGCCAGCAGCCGCTGGAGCTGGCGGCACTGCAGCGCAGCGACGCCAACCGCTTCTACCTGCGCCACGGCTTCGCCGAGATCGGCCGCAGCGACTTCGACATCGAGTACCGCCGTGCGCCCGCAGCCGATCCTTTGCAGGCGGTGCGCGCGCTGTGGGCCTGTGTGCAGGCGCGCGACTGGAAGGCTGCCAGGCAGCTGCTGCACGACGACTTGCAGGTGCAGTGGTGGGCCAGCGGCGAAACCATCGTCGATGCGGACACCTTCATCGCCGTCAATGCCGAGTACCCCGAAGGCTGGACGATCCAGCTGGTGAACGTGGCCGCAATGCAAGATGGCCGGGTGCTGTCGATGGCCAGGGTGGACCACCCGCCCGCGCACTTCCTGGTGCAGTCGTGTGCACGCGTGCGCAGCGGGCGCATCGCGCGGCTCGAAGAACTGTGGGCCACTTGCGAAGCGCCACCACCCTGGCGCCACGGAGCCCGCTTTCCCGGCCTGCATCGCAGCGCCGATTGGGCTGCGGCATGAGCACGACGCTGCCGCCGCCCGATCAGGCGCTGGCCGATGGCGTGCTCGGCCCCGCAGGGCCGGCGCAGCGGCGCGCGGTGGCCAAGGCCATCACGCTGCTGGAGTCGACCCTTGGCGACCACCGGCTGCGTGCTGATGCGCTGCTGAATGCGCTGCTGCCGGCCACCGGCAAGAGTTTTCGCCTGGGCCTGAGCGGAGTGCCCGGCGTGGGCAAGAGCACGTTCATTGAAAGACTGGGCCTGTGGTTGGTCGGCCAAGGCCATCGCGTGGCGGTGCTGGCCGTGGACCCCAGCAGCAGCGTCAGCGGCGGCAGCATCCTGGGCGACAAGACGCGCATGGAACACCTGTCGGTGCACGAGCGCGCCTACCTCCGCCCCAGCCCGGCCAGCGGCAACCTGGGTGGCGTGGCCGAGAAAACACGTGAATCGCTGCTGGTGTGCGAAGCCGCTGGCTACGACACCGTGATCGTGGAAACCGTGGGCGTGGGCCAGAGCGAAACGGCCGTCTCGGGCATGACCGACATGTTCGTGCTGCTGCAACTGCCCAACGCGGGTGACGACCTGCAGGCCATCAAGAAGGGCGTGATGGAACTGGCCGACCTGGTGGTCATCAACAAGGCCGACCTCGACGAGGCGGCGGCCACGCGGGCGCGGGCGCAGATCAGCAGTGCCCTGCGGCTGTTCGGTCCGCATGGCCGCGGCGACGATGGCCTGTCCAGCGTGCTGCAGCTCAGTGCGCTCAAAGGCACCGGGCTGGCCGAGTTCTGGGCCGCAGTGTCGGCTTTTCGACAACGGCAGCAGGCCAGTGGCGGCCTGCAGTCACGCCGCCACGCGCAAGACCAGGCGTGGATGTGGGAACGCATCGAAGCCGGCCTGCGGCAACGTTTTGCGCAGCACCCGGCGGTGCAGGGCGCCTTGCCTGCAGTCACCGCGCAGGTGCATGGCGGCGCGCTGGCGCCATCGGTGGCCGCGCGGCGGCTGCTGGACCTTTTGAATTGAATGTGGAGCCAGGAGCAACATCACCATGCAAGACATCATCGAACAGTTGGAGCAAAAGCGCGCCGCAGCGCGCCTGGGCGGTGGCGAAAAACGCATCGCCAGCCAGCACGCCAAGGGCAAGCTCACGGCGCGCGAGCGGCTGGAACTGCTGCTGGACGAAGGCACCTTTGAAGAATGGGACATGTTCGTCGAGCACCGCTGTGCCGACTTCGGCATGCAGGACAACAAGATTCCGGGTGACGGCGTCGTCACCGGTTACGGCACCATCAACGGCCGGCTGGTGTTTGTCTTCAGCCAGGACTTCACGGTGTTCGGCGGTGCTTTGAGCGAGGCGCACGCCGAGAAGATCTGCAAGGTGATGGACCAGGCGATGAAGGTGGGCGCACCGGTCATCGGGCTGAACGACAGCGGTGGCGCGCGCATCCAGGAAGGTGTGGCGTCACTGGGCGGTTATGCCGAGGTCTTCCAACGCAACGTGATGGCCAGTGGCGTGGTGCCGCAGATCAGCATGATCATGGGCCCGTGTGCCGGTGGTGCGGTGTACAGCCCGGCCATGACCGACTTCATCTTCATGGTGAAAGACAGCAGCTACATGTTCGTCACCGGGCCCGAGGTGGTGAAGACGGTGACACACGAAGAAGTGACGGCCGAAGAACTGGGCGGCGCCACCACGCACAACAGCAAGAGCGGCGTGGCCGACCTGGCGTTCGAGAACGACGTGGAGGCGCTTTTGATGCTGCGCCGCTTCTTCAACTACCTGCCGCAGAACAACAGGCAGAAGGCGCCCGTGCGCGCCAGCGGCGACCGTGCCGACCGGCTGGACATGAGCCTCGACACGCTGGTGCCCGACAACACCAACAAGCCCTACGACATCAAGGAGCTGATCCACAAGGTGGTGGACGACGGCGACTTCTTCGAGCTGCAGCCCAACCATGCGAAGAATATCGTGATCGGCTTTGCGCGCATGGACGGCGCCAGCGTGGGCATCGTGGCTAACAACCCGATGGTGCTGGCGGGCTGCCTGGACATCAAGAGCAGCATCAAGGCCGCGCGCTTCGTGCGCTTCTGTGATGCCTTCAACATTCCCGTCGTCACCTTCGTCGACGTGCCCGGTTTCATGCCCGGCACGGCGCAGGAGTACGGCGGCATCATCAAGCACGGCGCCAAGCTGCTGTATGCCTATGCCGAATGCACGGTGCCCAAGGTGACGGTGATCACGCGCAAGGCCTACGGCGGCGCCTACGACGTGATGAGCAGCAAGCACCTGCGTGGCGACGTCAACTTCGCGTGGCCCAACGCCGAGATCGCGGTGATGGGCGCCAAGGGCGCGGTCGAGATCATCTTCCGCGGCGACAAGGGTGACGCTGCCAAGCTCGCCGCACGCGAGGCGGAATACAAGGCGCGCTTTGCCAACCCCTTCGTGGCAAGTGCCCGCGGCTACATCGACGACGTGATCCAGCCGCACGAGACGCGCAAGCGCATCTGCCGCAGTCTGGTGATGTTGCGCGACAAGCAGCTTGAAAACCCGTGGCGCAAGCACGGCAACATTCCGTTATGACCATTCCTTACAATGAAGTAAGGAAGTCTCTGGAGATAGTTTCATGTCCACCGCCACCCTCACCAGCAAGGGCCAGATCACCATCCCGGCCGACGTGCGCCGGGCGCTGAACGTCCACACCGGCGACCGCATCGAGTTCGTGCAGGTGGAGCCCGGCCGCTTCGAGCTCGTCGCGGCCACGCGCTCGGTGCGCGAGCTGAAAGGGCTGTTCGGCAAGCCCGTTCGTACGGTGTCGATTGACGAGATGAACCTCACCATTGCTGCGCAGGCTGCGCGCGCAGGGCGGGCCAAGTGATCGGACTCGACACGAATGTGCTGGTGCGCTATGTGATGCAGGACGACCCGCGCCAGTCGCCCCGGGCCACACGCTTGATCGAATCGCTCAGCGCCGAAGAGCCGGGCTTCGTGCCGGTTGTCGCGCTGGTGGAACTGGTATGGGTGTTGTCGGGCAGCTACCTGCTGGCCCGTGCGCAGGTGGCGACGGTGCTGTACACCCTGCTGCGCAGCAAGGAACTGGTGATCGACCGGGCAGATCTCGTCACCCAGGCG
>JBBQMM010000041.1:0-15446 GCA_038328935.1 Burkholderiales bacterium | reverse complement strand
CGCAATGCCGCTGCGGTGCGTGCCAGTTCGTCGGCTGCACCCTGCACGCTGTTGTGCAGCGGCGAGCCCGGCGCCAGCAGGGTTTCGGCGCGGCCGGCGGCAGCACCCACACGGTCGGAGGCCTGCCCCAGCCGGTCTGCAGCGCCGGTCACGGTTTCGCTCAAGCGGTCGGCCGCGGAGCCGACGCGGGCAGAGGCGTCGCCGGCACGCTGCAGGGTGCCGCGCGCACTGTCGGCCAGCGCAGGCAGGCGCCGGTCCAGTGACACTGCCAACTTCGACAGCGCAGAAC
Organism: Burkholderiales bacterium; assembly: GCA_038328935.1. Lineage (GTDB taxonomy): Bacteria > Pseudomonadota > Gammaproteobacteria > Burkholderiales > Burkholderiaceae_C > Rubrivivax. Next base: position 15,157 of record JBBQMM010000041.1, on the reverse strand, counting down.
TGGCCTGCGCCAGCTCCGTCAGCACCTGCTTGATTTCGGGCCCGGCCACCAACCCCCTGGCCGCCGCCAGCGTGGCTCCCAGGTCTTGCGACATGCGCTCCACGTCCACACGGTCCAGCTGTTCCTGCAGGCTCTGAAACCGCGTCAGCGAGGTCGGAATCTCCACCAGCCCGTCGTCTCGCAAGGCCGCCGCCTCGGCCGCCTGCGCCGCTCGATCCGTGGCGCGCAGGTCGAGGTCGACATAGAGCTGGCCCGTCAGCAGGCTTTGGGTGGCCAGCTGGGCCGACAGACCTTGCTGCAGCAGCGCAATCAGCGCGGCCTTGCCTGGCGACGCGCCGCTCGACTCGCCTGCCTTCGCACCCGCCTTCGCACCTGCCTTCGCTCCAACCAGGGCCTGCAGCTGCGCGCGGTCCAGTTCGGCCTCCACCGGCACCGCAAAACCGCCGTTGACCTGTGCCACGCCGATGGATCGCACGCCCCCCAGGCGCACACCCTTGAACACCACCGGCGCACCCACCTGCAGGCCGTAAACCGAGCCACTGAAGTGCATCACGACACGGTCGCCTGGCCTGAAGACCTGCACGCCCAGCACGGCCACGATGGCCGCCGCCAGCAGCGCCAGGCCCAGCACCGCGAACAAGCCGATGCGCAGCGCATGCGGGCGCGGCGTCATGTACCCACCTGCACGGCGGCCGGCCGCCGCGGCGAGCCTTCGACGTCGGCGGCAGCTGGCGCCGCAACAGCGGCGCCCACACCGGCGGCCACGTCGACATCACCTCCCGCGCTCACACCGACATCAGCACCGGCGCCCACGCCGGCATCAGCACCGGCGGCCACGCCGACATCAGCACCGGCGCTCACGCCGACATCAACACCAGCCCCTGCACCAGCCACGGGCAAGTCGCGGCGGCCACGCCGAAGAAAGTCGAGCACACGCTGCGGCCCGTGCTGCAGCAGCGCCTGCGGGGTATCCAGGGCGGTCATGGTCTGTTCGGTTTCATCCAGAAAAAGCAGCCGGTCGCCCACGCCCAGGGCGCTGTCGATGTCGTGCGTGACCATCACCACCGTGGTGGCCAGTTCGTCGCGCAACTGCAGCACCAGAGCGTCCAGCCTGGTGGCGTTCAAAGGGTCCAGGCCCGAGCCCGGCTCGTCCAGGAAAAGCAAGGGCGGGTCCAGCGACAGCGCGCGCGCCAGCGCCGCGCGCTTGCGCATGCCGCCGCTCAGTTCCGCAGGCATGAGGTCGAAGGCGTCGTCCATTCCCACCAGCGCCAGCATGTGGCGCGCGCGGCGTTCACGCTCCACGCGCCGGTGGGGCGTGAACATCTGCAGCGGCAGCATCAGGTTTTCACCTACGCTCATGGCACTCCACAGCGCACCGGCCTGGAACATGACGCCAAAGCGACGACGCAATTGCTGCTGCTCGGCGTCGGTGCCGGCATAGAGGTCCTGGCCTTCGATCAGCACCTGCCCCACCGCGGGTGGTTGCAGGCCGATCAGATAACGCAGCAATGAACTCTTGCCGCTGCCGCTGGCGCCCAGGATGACGAAGATTTCGCGCGGCTGGATCTCGAAGCTGATGGCGCGCAGCACCAGCTGCTCGCCATGCGAAACCGTCAGGTCCCGCACCTGCACCATCGGTGGCACCGCGGGCATCACGCTGTTCATCACGTCAAAGGCCCAGGCTCTGGAACACCACCGTGGTGACACAGGCTGCGGTGATGATCCACACCAGCCCCTTGACGACCCCGGCCGTGGTGGCCTGCCCTACGGCCTGTGCGTTGCGCCCGGCGTACAGGCCTTCGCGGCAGCCGGCCAGCGACAGCAGCGCCGCATAGAGCGTGCCCTTGAAGAGGCCGATCCACACATGCGTCCAGGTCAGGGCCCCCACCGCCCGGTGCAGGTACTCCACAGCCGACACCCCATAAACCAGCGTCGCCGGCAGCAGGCCCGCGAGCACGCCTATCAAGCTGGCATAAGCGATGATGAGCGGCGCCACGATCACCAGGGCCAGCAGCCGCGGTATCACCAGATGATCGATGGGGTCGACACCCAGCACGCGCAGCGCGTCGATCTCCTCGCCCGCCTTCATGGTCGCGATCTGCGCGGCATAGGCCGAGCCCACACGCCCTGCCAGGATCATGCCCGTCATCAAACCGGCCAGTTCACGCACCATGCCCACGGTGACCACGTCGGCGATGTAGGCCTGCGCGCCCATGCGGTCCAGCTGCGAGCCGCCCATGTAGGCCAGCATCAGGCCGACCAGAAAGCATGTCAGCGCCACGATGGGCAGGGACAAGGGGCCCGTCTGGTCGATCTGCCGCCACAGGTCCACGCCCCGCATGGCGCTGCGGCCGCGCAGCAGGCGCAGCGTGGCGAGCATCACCTCGCCGATGAACCCTGCCGTCTGCAGGGCTTCGCGGGCCAGGCCCTGCACCCACAGGCCCAGGCGCGCCACCGGCTGAACGGGTGCGGGTGCGGGGGCGTGCAGAGCAGGCCCTGCCGACGGGTTGTGTTCAAGCTTCACGTAGGCGCGCACTGTACCCGGCTGCGAAAACGCAGCGGCGGGTGCAGCGACGGGTGCAGCGACGGGTGCAGCGGCGGGTGCACCCGGTACGGCGGTTTCCGCCTGCGGCCATGGCCCGACGCGGGCCCTGCCCCTGGTGGACCACCGTTGTAAGGTCGACCCCGCCACAATCGACTCGAACGCAGTCTCCTCCCCGTTCTCCACCGGACCGTAGCCGATGATTTCACTGCCTGCCGCTTACCCCCGGCCCTGCCTTTCCCGCCGCGACATTTCACGCCGCCACCTTTCCCGACGCCGCCTGCTGGCCGCCAGCGCACTGGCGGTCCTGGCGCCGGCCGTGCGGGCGCAAAGCGGTTTCGACCACAGCCATGCAGCCTTCACGGCGCTGTTGAAAAAACACGTCGTGCTGCTCGACGGTGGCAAGGCCTCGCAGCTGCGCTATGCCGGCATGGCCAGCGACGCCAGTGCACTGAAGGCTTACACCGACAGCCTGTCGGCCGTCAGTGCCGCAACCTTCGGCAGCTTCAGCAAGGCGCAGCAGATGGCCTTCCTGATCAACGCCTACAACGCCTTCACGATTGAACTCATCCTGACGCGCTACCCGAAGCTGGCCTCCATCCGCGACCTGGGCTCGCTGCTGTCCAACCCCTGGAAGCCCAAGTTCGTCAAGCTGCTGGGCACCGAGATGTCGCTTGACAACATCGAACACGACACACTGCGCGCCAAGGGCCGCTACGACGATCCGCGCATCCACTTTGCCGTGAACTGCGCCAGCGTGGGCTGCCCGATGCTGCGCGAAGAGGCCTTCGTGGCTGACCGGCTGGAGGCCCAGCTCGAAGAACAGACGCTGCGCTTCATGAGCGACCGCAGCCGCAACCGCTATGCCGACGGCAAGCTGCAGCTGAACAAGATCTTCGACTGGTACGGTGGCGACTTCAAACTCGGCCACAAAGGCATCGCCAGCTTGCCGGCCTTTGCCGCGCGCTATGCCAACCAACTGGCCGACGCACCGGCAGACCGCGAGCGCATCAAGGCCGGGAGCGTGGACATCGGCTTCCTCGACTACGACTGGAAGCTGAACGACGCGAAGTGAACACTGGCGGCAGGCGCCAGGGCTGTCCGGCAAGACGCCGGAACGACTGCAAAGCTGATGCAGGTCAAGGCCGGATGTCGCATGAAGGACATGATGGTGAAGTCAGGCGGCAGTCTCGTTGCCGGACCCCTCCAACTGCCGGAGCATCCTTCATGAATCGCAGCTTTCGACTCACCGCTTCAAGCGTGGCATCCGGACTGGCTGGCCTGGTGGGCCTGGCCGGCTGCGCCGCCTTGCAGGACAACACACCCCCTAACACGCTGGTGGCGGTGAAGGCCGCGCAGGCGCCTGTACTTGCCGCCGGTGCAGCCGACCCTGTGTGGGCGCAGGCCCGATCACTCACGGTGCCGTTGACCGGCGGCGTGAATTTTGCCGGTGGCAAAGGCGAGACCACGGCCACGCTGAAGGCCGCGTATTACGGCGACACGGTGTACTTCCTGGTGCAGTACGCCGACCCCACCAACTCGCTGCGCCGCGGCCCGTACCAGAAGCAGGCCGACGGCAGCTGGAAGAAGCTGGTCGACCCGCAGAACAAGGGTGGCGACGACAACGTCTACTACGAAGACAAGTGGGCCATGCTGTGGCCGGTGGGCAACTCAGTGAAGAACTTCGAGACCAAGGGCTGCGCGGTCGCCTGCCACGTGGGCGAAGGCAAGCCTTATGGCAACAAGTACACCCGCAGCGAGGGCGAGGTGCTGGACATGTGGCACATGAAGGGCAGCCGCTCCGCGCCCTGGGGTCAGGTCGACGACCAGTACACCGACCACACGCGCTACGACGCCCAGAAAAGCCCCAACGCCGGCCGCAAGGGCGACCCCGGCGCGCCCGAAGGCGACTACGTCAACGTGGCCCTGGTGGGTGGCAAGCCGGCGTTCATGAACCGCGACGGCAAGGCCGGCAACGGTGGCGGCAGCTACTACATCAAGAACGGCGACCAGGTGCCTTTCGACGACAGCCGCTTCAAGGCCGGCGACGAGGTGGCTTCGTACATCGCCAACCTGTTGAAGGGCGACCGCGCCGACATCCGCGTCAACGTGAACTGGAACAACGGCACGCACACCTCGGTGGTGGCGCGCAAGCTGGTCACCGGCAGCAAGTTCGACGTGCAGTTCGACAACCTGTCGGGCCGTTACCTGTTCGGCTTTGCGGCCTTCGACAACGCGCAGGTGCAACACGCCACGGGTGATGACCCGCTGACCCTGGTGTTCGGCAAGTAAAGGCCGGCAGCGCGCGAACTCCGGCGCTTCATTGGTCCTGGTACGTCAGTTGCCCTGCTACATCAGTTGCCCTGTTACGCGGTTTGCCCTGGTACGTGGTTTGCCCTGGCTTGTCATTTGCCCTGGCAGGTCACGCAGGCCTTCGCCGGTCAGCGCGAGCCGGGTGAGTCGCCGCCCGGGCCGCGGCACACGACGCACGCCGACGCGCCCCGCCGCCTGATCAATTCAGGCTTGCGGCGTCGAAGTTGGCGCCGCACAGCACGAGCGCGATGCGCTCGTGCGCTTGCGGCCGGATGACGCCGCTGCGCAGCGCGGCCAGCGGCAACGCCGCCGCGGGTTCAACGGCCAGGCGCAATTCGGCCCAGAGCAGCCGCTGCGCCTGCTGGATGGCCTCGTCGCTGACCAGATGCGCAGCCGCCACCTGCCGTTGGCAGACGGCCCACGCGATGCTGCCGATGCGCCGCGCGCCCAGCGCATCGGCCGCCAGGCCGCCCACCGCCACGTCCACCGGCAGGCCCGCCGCGCGCGCCGCGTGCAGCGTGGGCGAGCCCACAGGCTCCAGCGCTTCGACCCGGCAACGGTTGTCGAACCAGGCCGCCACGCCGGCAATCAGCCCGCCACCGCCGACGCTGACCAGCACACGATCGGGCACGCCGGCGTCCTGCTCGATTTCGGCCGCCAGCGTGCCGGCGCCCACCACCACCTCGAGCTGGTCGTAGGCATGCATCCACAGCGCACCCGTCTGCTGCTGCCGCTGCAGGCAGGCTGACAACGCTTCGTTGTAGGTAGCGCCGCCCACCACCACGGTGGCCTGCAGTGCCGCCAGCGCCTGCCGCTTGGCCACGGAAGCCAGTTCCGGCAGAAAGACCTCGCAGCGCACGCCCAGCGCCTGCGCCGCGCAGGCCACCGCGATGCCGGCATTGCCACCCGAAGCGATGACCACGCCGGCCTCGGGTATGGTCTGCGCCAGCATGCGGTTGAACATGCCACGCGCCTTGAAGCTGCCGCCGCGCTGCAGATGTTCCAGCTTCAGCCACAGTTCAGCGCAGGGCACGCCCAACGCGGCGCCGGCCACGCGCAGCAGCGGTGTGTGCCGCACATGGCCCTGCAGTGCCTGCTGGGCGACGAGGATGGCCGCACGATCGGGCAAGGACGTGGCAGGTGCCGGGGACGCTGTGATGTTCATGGGGCCGCATGCTAGTTCCTGAACACCGCCGCCTGGACCCTGCCGCCCGGACACTCGCGCCGGGAGCCTGGCGCCTGAACACTGGCGCCCAGACACTGGCGCTACAGTCAGCCGATGAACAACCAGCCCATGAACCATCCCACCCCCGAAGCCCTGGCCTGGGCGCAGCGTCTGGTGCAGTTCGACAGCCGCAGCCACCTGAGCAATTTGCCGCTGATCGAATGCATTGCCGACCACCTGCGCAGCCTGCAGGTGCCCATCCGCCTGACCTACGACGACAGCCGCAGCAAGGCCAATCTGTTTGCCACCCTGGGCGTCGGCAAACCCGGCGGCGTGGTGCTGTCGGGCCACACCGACACCGTGCCCTGGGACGGCCAGGCGTGGACCCGAGAGCCGCTGTCGGCCACCGTGCACGACGGGCGGCTGTACGGGCGCGGCAGCGCCGACATGAAGGGCTACATCGGCCTCGTGGTGGCACACACGCGAGCCTGGCTGGAAGCCGACCTGCCGATGGCGCTGCATTACGCCTTCAGCTACGACGAAGAGGTGGGCGGTTTTGGCGCCATGAACCTGATCGCCGACCTGCGTGAAGCGGGCCTGCAGCCACCCATCTGCATCATCGGCGAGCCCACCGACATGGTGCCTGCCATCGCGCACAAGGGCGTGCACCGCTGGCGCTGCTGCGTGCGCGGCAAGGCGGCGCATTCGTCGCTGACGCCGATGTCGGTGAATGCCGTCGAGGCCGCCGCGCGGGTGGTGGCGCACATCACCGACCTGGCGCAGGAGCTGCGTGACACCGAGCCGCAGCAGGCCGGTTTCGACGTGCCCTACTCCACCGCCGCCACCTGCCGCTTCGAAGGCGGCATTGCCGACAACGTGGTGCCCGAGGTCTGCCGCTTCAACTACGAATTCCGCGACCTGCCCGGCAGCGACGCGGCGCTGTGGCAGCAACGCGTGGCGGCCTTCGCGGCCACGCTGGAGCCGGCCATGAAGGCCATCGAGCCCGGCAGCGGCTTTGCCTTCGAGTCGTTTGCCTCGATGCCTTCTTTCCAGGCCCGGCCCGATGAGCCGGCGGTGAAACTGGCCCAGCAACTGGCCGGCACACTACAGACCACGCTGGTGGCTTTCGGCACCGAGGCCGGGCTGTTCCAGCGCGCCGGCATGTCCACCGTGGTGTGCGGGCCGGGCAGCATCAAGCAGGCCCACCAGGCCGACGAATACGTCAGTCTGGAGCAGCTGGGCCGCTGCGAGGCCTTCTTGCTCGCGCTGGGTTCAGCGCCCGCGGATTGAGGCGGCACTCAGCGCCAACGCTTTGACGCGGCGCTCAACGCCAACGCTTTGACGCGGCGCTCAACGCCGCGGGCTCGACGCGGCCAGGTAGCGCGCCGCGAAGTCGCTGCCCGACACCTCGTCCACACGCAGCAGTGCGGCGTGGCACAGGTCCCAGGCGCGCGCCACGTGGTGCGCCAGCAGGGCCAGCCGCGCGGCGGCTTCGGGCGTCAGGCGGGCGATGCGTTCGGCCGTGGGCACATACAGCGCGTCGGCCCACAGCTGCTGCTGGCTCTGCGGCTTCAACGCCTGCACCGGCCAGCTGGCCAGCGCGCGCTGCGCCAGGCCGGCAATGCACAGGAACTGCAGGCCATGCTCACGCAGCCGCTCATCGATGTCGCCGAACAGAGGCTGGTGCTGGTACAGCGGCACGAATTCAACCTCTGTCCAGACCATCAGGCATTCGTCCAGCCGCGCACGGGCACCGTCGAACACCAGGCGTTCGGCGCCTTGCACGTCGATCTTCAGCAGGTCCATGCCGCCCGGCGCCAGCACATCGTCCAGGCGCACGGTGGGCACCGGCTGGCGTGACTTCACCACCACGTGCTGGCCGAGCTCGTGATAGCGGTCCAGTTGAGCGCGGTTGGGCTCCAGCAGCGACGCGGTCAACGACCAGTGTGTTTCGTGAAAGGTGGCCGGCCTGCCATCGCCCACCACATGCGGAAAGTAGCAATGTCGTCGACCGTCGCCGTGGCGGTGTTTCAAGGCCGCCAGTGCCTCGGCGTCGGGCTCGAAACCGGTGACCCAGCCCAGGCCGGTGGCCATCAGGGCGGCGTAGGGCGTGTGCTTGCTGCTCAGCTCGCTGGCGCCCACGTCGACGATGGCCACGCTCGCCACGTGCAGCATCTGCAAGACTTGCTCGGGGCTGCCCGGCAGGCCGGCGCCAGTAGCGGCGCCAGAAGCGGCGCAAGCGGGGCCCAGCGCGGTGGGTTCACCGTTCGCCAGCGAAGCTTGTGCAGGCTGCACTGGCACTGCCGCTGCCGCCGCGCCGGCAGCGGCGGCGCTCATCACCCGCATGCTCTGCATCAGGCCACACCACAGCGTGGCGTTCAGGTCGCCACCCGGCTGCAACGCCTGCAGGTGTTTGAGCTTTTGCAGACCGGACAGCGGCGCCAGCCGGTCGGTGACGACATGGGCCAGCAGGTAGCGCCGCTCGATTTCTGCGCCGTGGTCAGGGTGTTCGAGCAACGCTGCCCAGCGCTGCGGCGATGGCAGCTCGAAGTACGACGAGTGGGCCGAGTGCAGCGCCACGAACTCGGCCAGCATCTGCCGCAGCCACAGGCCGGTGGCGGTGCTGCGCTGGCGTGTGGCCTGCGCGCGCAGGGGCGGCAGGCTGTGGTCAGGCATGTCGGCCTGCCACAGGGCGGCGTCGGCTTGCGCCAGCAACTGCGAGCCCATCTGCAGCGCTGCCAGCGGCTGGCCCAGCGCATACAGGCAGTGCACCAGCAACACCCAGGCCGGCAGATCGGCATCGGCCGCCGTGGCCTGCAGCAGATGCTGGCGCGCGTCGATCATCAACAGCACGCGCTGCGCCGGCGTCAGGCCAGCAGACGCGGCGCCCGGGGCGGCCGCGTCGACGGCCATGCGCGCAGCCGCAAACCCGGGCTCGGCATCCGGCAACGCGGGCCGTACAGCATCGCTCAGCGCCTGGGGTGTGACGAGCAAACCCCGCGCGGCCCAATGGGCTTGTTCGGGCGGCCGCAGCGCCAGCAGGTTCAAGGCGAAAGCCGTCTCGGCCGTGTCGGCATCGAAGGGCAGCATCAGTTCCAGTTCAGCGCTCCAGCGGAAGAGGCCGAAGTGCAGATCACCCAGCGCGCGCAGCAGCGGCCAGTTGGGCTTGGCGCCGTGCTTGAACTCGAACATCACCACCGGTGACTGCCGGGCCAGGAACTGCCGGGCGCCGGCCAGCACACGCAACTCGTCGCCCTCGGCGTCAAGCTTGATGAAGCCGATCGGCTGCGTCACGCCCAGGGTCTGCAGCGCATGGTCCAGCGTGTCGACACGCACGGTCTCGGTGCGGCTGTTCGGGCGTGGACCGCCGGTGTTGCCCACGCGGGCATTGAGTTCGCTGTTGTCGTGCACCTCGAAGTGGGCCTCGCCCTCAGCGTCAGCCAGCGCAGCGGGCACCACGGTGACGCGCTGCTGCAGCCCGTTCACGCGCAGGCTGCGGTGCAGGGCTTCGCGCGGCGCCTGCGTGGGCTCGAAAGCCCAGACGTGGCCACTACCGGAGCAGCGCGCCATCTCCAGCGCCACCACGCCATGGTTGGCGCCGATGTCCAGCGCATGCACGCCATCGGCCAGCAGGCGCGGCAGCAGACTCATCTCGGGCTCGAACCAGGTTTCCTGTTCGAGCAGCACATAAGTGCTCATGCTGTGCAGCGACGGCGGCACCATCATCGTCAAGCCGTTGCGCGTGGACACTGCCCAGTGCGCCAATTCGGGTGTGGGTGCGGGTGCGGGTGTGGCTGCTGAAGCTGGTGCGGGTGCGGTGGCCGTGCCAGACGCCGCAGCGGCAGAGGAGGCAACGGGGCTTGCGGCGGCGTCTTGCGCGTCGCGGGTCAGGGTGGCAACTGGGCTCATGGCTTGGCTCCGCTGGATGCAGATGGGGTAACGGTGCTGTTGAAGGTGCTGGCGAAAGCAGGCTCGGCCGACAGATGCGACGGCGCCAGGCCGGCACGCCAGCGCTGCACCATGCGCGTGAACAGCGCCTGCAGCGCCACCGCGTGGCTTTCGCAATCGAACAGCGGCAGCGCCTGTCGCTGGCGCTGCAGGTGTTGCCGATAGGGCCGCAGCAGGGCCGGCTGCAGCGCCAGCGCGCGCAGCGCGAGCCGGTACTCGTCGGCACTGGCAAAGGCCAGCTCGCCCAACCCCGCGGCGTGCAGGATGCTGGTGGCCACGCGCGACGCGTAGCTGTCGCCGCGCAGCGTGATCACGGGCACACCGGCCCACAGCGCGTCGCTGGCAGTGGTGTGGGCGTTGTAGGGCCAGGTGTCGACGAACACGTCGGCCAGCGCAAGGCGCGAGAAGTGCTGCTCGTAGCTGAGCGTGGGCGCGAAGACCACGCGTTCGGGCGCCACGCCGCGCGCCTGCGCTTCGCGCAACAGGTTGTCGCGCAGCTGGTGATTGGTCTGCTTCAACCACAGCACCGCGTGCGGCACCTCGCGCAGCACCGCGCACCAGGCATCGAAGGCCGGCGGCAAAATCTTGTAGGTGTGGTTGAAGGCACACATCACGAATGCCGCATCGGGCAAGCCCGCCTGGGCACGCGTCATGGCCGCGGGCAACGGGCGCCAGCGCCCATTGGGTTGCAGGCACACAGGCAACTGCGCCAGCTGCTCGCTGTAATGGGCTGCGTGCTCGAGCGGCGTCACGATGGGGTCGCCGATCACGTAGTCGATGAACGCAGCGCCGGTGCTGCCCGGGAAGCCCAGGTAGCTGGCCTGCACCGGCGCCGGGCGGCGCGCAAACACACCCAGGCGGTGACCGCGGGTGTGGCCGGCCAGGTCCACCAGCAGGTGCACGCCGTCGGCCCGCACGCGCTCGGCGGCCTGCTGGTCGCTCATGCCGCGCAGGTCGACAAAGTGTGTGGCGCTGGCCTGCACGCGGCGGCGCAGCGCCGAGCCGTCGTCGGGGCCGGCGGAATACAGATACAGCTCGAAGCGCTGGCGGTCGATCTGTTCCAGCGTCTGCACCAGCAGCTGCGACACCGGGTGTTCGCGAAAGTCGAAAGACACGAAACCCAGGCGGATGATCTCGTCGGCGCTCTCCGCCAGCCCCAGGCGCGCGGGCAGCTGCTGCACGTCGTGGCTCAGCGCCAGCGCTTCGCCTTGGGCGGCGCGCAGCAGTTCCTGTGGCGTCAACGGCAGCGACAGCAAGCCGAAGGTGGCGGCCACGCGCGGGCGGCCCGGCACACGGGCGGCCAGCGCCTTGCGAATTTGCGTCAGGTCTTCTTCCAGGCCGACCCACTCACCCACATGGCGCTTCTCGAACGACATGTGCGACAGCGCTTCCAGGTTGCCGGGCTCCAGCGCCAGCACCGTCTTCATGCACTCCACGGCCTCGCGCTTGAGCCCCATGTCACGCAACGCGCCGGCCAACAGCGCATGGCCGCGCACCAGGTGGGGCGTGATCGCCAGCGCACGCAACAGCACCTCGGCGGCCAGCGCCGGGCGCTGCAGCGCCTGCAGCATCGAGGCATGCTGCAGCATGGCGCTGGTGTCGCTGCTGCCCGTGGCCTCCAGCGCCGCCAGGGCTTCCACCGCCTGCGCATAGCGGTGCAAGCGCGCCAGGCATTCACCCAGCAAGTGCAGGCCCAGCGGGTCAGAAGGCGCCAGCGCCAGGCCCTTGCGCGCCGACTGCACGGCAGAGTCATATTGATGGGTGTGGCGCTGCGCGTTGGCCAGGTTGAGCCAGAAGTTGGCCTCGTCGGGCAGCGCCAGCGTGGCCTGGCCAAAGGCCAAAGCGGCCTGCGGCCAGAGGCCGTCACGCGCCAGCTCGCGGCCCTGCTGCCAGTAGCGTTCGGCCGCCAATGCGTCTTCGTCAGCATTCGCGTCTGCGGCACCGCTGGCCAGCGCCAAAGCTGGGGCCCCCGGTGCTGGTGTGGGTACAGGCAGGAATGAAGGCGTGGCGACGGGCATGGCGGGTGGTGCCTTGCAAGCAAGGGTGCGGTGGCTGTGTCGGGATGATCCCGTCCGACGCCGCCACCCGGCGCCGGAAATACAAGCCCAATGACAGCCTGTTTCACATGGCAAGCCAAAAAAGACACTGAAAAAGACTAAAGCTCCAAGCACAGACGACGAAAACGGCTTCAACGCACTCATCACGGTGGGTGCGGGACCCGGACCCAAAGCGCCAAAGCGGCCACAGCACGCAGTGCGGTGACGATGTCGGCATCAGCAGGCCCGGGCAGGCTCTGAAAGCCAGCCACCTTCGCGGGTGGCCGGTGACAGGGCTGCAGACTTCACACCGTGCGCTGGCCGTGGCGAGCCGCGGCGCGAAGTCAGGCATATGCCTGTGGTCATTAACCGATTGGAGAAATTTGCATGCCCCAAACCATCAACACCAACCTGTCCTCCCTCAACGCCCAGCGCAACCTGAGCTCGAGCCAATCCTCACTCTCTGTTTCGATGCAGCGCCTGTCTTCGGGCCTGCGGGTCAACTCGGCCAAGGACGATGCTGCCGGCCTGTCCATTGCCGAGCGCATGAATTCTCAAGTCAAGGGCATGAACGTGGCGGTGCGCAACGCCAACGACGCGATCTCGCTGTCGCAAACCGCTGAAGGCTCGCTGGGCCGCGTCGGCGACCTGATGCAGCGCATGCGTGAACTGGCCGTGCAGTCGGCCAACGGCACCAACACCACCCAAGACCGGGCCAGCCTGAACGACGAGTTCGTGCAGTTGTCGCAGGAAGCCACGCGTACGCTCGGTGGCACGCAGTTCAACGGCCTGAACGTGCTGGCTTCCACCGATGCCAGCGTGTTCCAGATCGGTGCCAACAACAACTCCAGCATCGACCGCATCACGATCGACGGTTACAACTGGGCCGACCAGACCGACATCACAGACGTGCTGGGCACGGGTGTCATCAGCGGCACCGATACGCCGACGGTGCAGATCACGGACGCGGCAACGGCGCAAAGCGCACTGGCCTCGATCGACACCGCGATCAACGCCGTGAACAGCCAGCGTGCCACCTTCGGCGCGGCGCAAAACCGCTTCGAGAACGTGGTCTCCAACCTGATGGTGCAGGCAGAGAACCAGACGGCTGCCCGTGGTCGCATCATGGACGCCGACTACGCGACGGAGACGTCCAATCTGTCCCGTGCCAGCATCCTGCAGCAGGCCGGCAACGCCATGGTGGCGCAGGCCAACCAGTTGCCCCAGCAGGTGCTGTCGCTGCTGCGCTGAGCCGCGGCTCCAAGGCCACCTGCGTGGCCTTGGACGGCGAAGCGGCCTCGAGCTCCGCGAGAGGCGCTGAGCCGCGTCGCAGCCGCGGCCCAGCGCCGCAAAGAAGCCCGCGAACCAGCGAGCAAGCAAGCCCGCAAAGAAGCCCACCGCCAGGTGGGCTTTTTCTTTGCCTGTCGCACAACTGCACGGTGGATACCGGTGCGTGGTCGCATTAGGCCGGCTTTGACCGCTCTTATCGCGCTTACCGCAACCGCACGGCGGCCGTAATCTTCGTCACATGCGCTTCACTGCTTCGGCGGGTCGAAACGCCAGACCCGCGGTACCCATCCAGGCAACCGCACTGACAGCCGCAAAACCGCCGCCCCTCCCGGAGTAACGCCGTGCCCCAAACGATCAATACCAACCTTGTGTCGCTCAACGCGCAGCGCAACCTGAACACCAGCCAGGGCAGCCTGGCGATCTCGATGCAGCGACTGTCATCGGGCCTGCGCGTGAACAGCGCCAAGGACGACGCCGCCGGCCTGGCCATTGCCGAACGCATGTACACCCAGGTGCGCGGCATGAACGTGGCCATGCGCAACGCCAACGACGGCATATCGCTGGCGCAGGTGGCTGAAGGTGCCCTGGGCAAAGTGAGCGACCTCTTCCAGCGCATGCGGGAACTGGCCGTGCAGTCGGCCAACGGCACCAACACCACCCAGGACCGCGAGAGCCTGAACCAGGAATTTTCGCAGCTCGGCCAGGAAGTGACGCGTACCATGGGCGGCACGCAGTTCAACGGCCTGAGCATCCTGTCCACCACCGACGTGTCGGTGTTCCAGATCGGCGCCAACAGCAGCACCAGCATCGACCAGCTCTCCGTGGCGGCATTCGACTGGACCACCAACACCGACATCAACGGCGTCGTGGGCTCGGCCGTGATCAGTGGCACCGAAGTGCCGGTAATGCAGATCACCGACACCGCGAGCGCGCAGGCCGCGCTGGCGGGCATCGACAGTGCCATCAACGCGGTGAACTCCCAGCGTGCCGAGTTCGGCGCCGTGCAGAACCGCTTCGAGAACGTCATCAGCAACCTGATGGTGGCGGCAGAAAACCAGGCCGCTGCGCGCAGCCGCATCATGGACGCCGACTACGCGGCCGAAACCGCCAACCTGTCGCGCGCGCAGATCCTGCAGCAGGCCGGCAACGCGATGGTGGCGCAGGCCAACCAGCTGCCCCAGCAGGTGCTTTCGCTGCTGCAGCGCTAAGTTTCATGGTGCGGGGGAACGCCCCGGATCATGAAACACTTTCACATTTAGCGAACTCTCTCTCCCTCTCCTGCACAGAGGGCGTGCAAAAACCAACCCCGCCGGCCCAGGTTACAAGTGGACACTCAGTGCGCCTAAGCCGCTGAACCCACTTGCCGATATGCCAGTCATGGGAAAAGGCCTGAAGCGCAGCAGGTGTCCCAGGGCCGTTGGCATGTTGCCCCGCGCCACGCTTAAACACCGCTGCGCCGGAGAATCAACATGCCCGCCATCACATCACTCGGCATCGGCAGTGGCGCTGACCTGAACAGCCTGGTCACGCAACTGGTCGCGGTCGAACGCCAGCCGCTGCAGCAGATGCGCTCGGCTGCGTCGGGGCTGCAGACGCAGGTCTCGTCGTACGGCAAACTGTCCAGCCTGCTCAGCGGGCTGCAGGCAGCCGCCAACAAGCTCAACACCAGCGCGCTGTGGTCGCAGTCCAGCGCCCGCTCCAGCGACGACTCGGCCGTGGGCGTGGTCGGCGGCAGCGGCGCCGCTGTGGGCAACTACAGCGTCAGCGTCAGCAAGCTGGCCAGCAACCAGACGGTGGTGGCAGCCACCGCACTGGGCAGCGCCACGGCCGCTGTGGGCAGTGGCACGATGACGCTGGAGCTGG
>JBBQMM010000040.1:0-15566 GCA_038328935.1 Burkholderiales bacterium | reverse complement strand
GATGGTGCGCTCGGACATCGGCAGCGTGATGGTGGCCGTGGGGCGCGCCACGGCCAGCAGCAATGCTGCCAATGCCGCCAGCATCAGCAGCGGCGGCACGTGACGGCGCCAGCCCGGCCCGCGGCCGACCGCCAGCTTGGCCACCGCCAGGCTGGCCAGTCGAATGGTGCTCTTGCGCTTGCGTGCCAGCAGCCAGCGGTACAGCAGCACCAGCAAAGGCAGCGCCAGCAGCAACCACAGCAGGTGGGGCCAGATGAAGCTCATGCCGTGACCTTTTGCGGTTGGTTGGCGGGTTTTCGGTTGGCGTCAGCCGCTGGAGGCGTTGCTGCGGTTGCTGCAGTTCCTGCAGTTGCCGCAGTTGCGGCACCGGCGCGCGCCATGCTGGCCGGGAAGCGCAGCGGCAACTTCAGGCGCGCACGCTGGCGCCGCAGGTCGGCAAAGCGCATCAGCGACTGCAGCAGATCGTCGTCGGTGGCAAGCTCCAGCACGTCGGCACCGCTGGCCATCAGGCCATCGAGCACCGCCTGTTCCTGCTCTTGCGCGTGCTGGGCGTAGCGCGCCCTGAACCCCGGGTCGCCGGCGTCGATGAACAGTTGCTCTCCGGTTTCGGCGTCCTGAACCGTCACCAGGCCGAGCCCGGCATCGTCGGGCAGGCTCATTTCAAGTGGGTCCCACAGGCGCACGGCCACCACCTCGTGGCGCTGCGCCAGCCGCGCCAGCGGCAGTTCCCAGCCGGGCTGGCTGATGAAATCAGAGACCACGAACACCAGCGAACGGCGGTTGATCACGCCAGTGGCGGCCTGCAGCATCGCGGCCAGCGAGGTGCCCGCGCCGGCCGCTGCCTGCGAACGAGCGGGCAGGGCGCGCGAGCGCGGCGCGCGCAGGCGTTGCAGCAGTTCCAGCACGTGCAGCCGGCTGGCGCGCGGCGGCAGCACATGCTCCAGCGCCTGTCCGTACAGCAGGGCGCCGACGCGGTTGCCGTGGCGCGTGAGCACCCGCGCCAGCGTCGCCACCAGGCCCGCTGCCACGGCCAGCTTGGTGACCTCTCCAGAGCCGAAGTCGACGCTGCCCGAGACGTCCAGCACGAACCAGGCGGTGAGGTCGCGGTCTTCGAGAAACTGGCGCACGTACGGGGTCTGCAGCCGCGCCGTGACGTTCCAGTCGATGTGGCGCACGTCGTCATGGTGCTGGTACTCGCGCAGGTCGGCCAGGTCGATGCCCGAGCCCCGCCACAGCGTGCGGTAGTCGCCCTGCAACAGGCCGTCCAGGCGGCGGATGACCTGCCATTCCAGCCGCCGCAGGAGCTGGTCGCTGGGCTCGCGCGGCACGCTGCCGGCAGCGGCGGTGCCTGCAGGGCGCTGCATGTCAGGCACGGGCCGCAACCCCCGCGGCTTCGGCGGCACTGGTGGCGAGCGGCTTGTCGGGCGTGGGCACGGCGGCCAGCAGGCGCTTGACGATGGCGTCGGGCGTCAGGTTGTCGGCCAGCGCCTCGTAACTGAGCACGACACGGTGGCGCAGCACGTCGGGCACCAGGTCCACCAGGTCTTCGGGCAGCGCGTAGCGGCGGCCGCGCAGCAGCGCCAGCGCCTTGGCGCCTTCGATGAGGCCGATGGTGGCGCGTGGGCTGGCGCCGTAGGTGATGCAGGGCACCAGGTCGGCCAGGCCCACCTTGGCCGGGTTGCGCGTGGCCGCCACCAGCCGCACCGCGTATTGCATCAACGAAGGGTCGCAGTACACGGCGCGGCACTCGCGCTGCAGAGCCGCGAGCTGGTGCATGTCGGTGACCGCGTTCACCGCAGAAGGTTCTCCGGTGACGCGCTGGACAATGACGAACTCTTCTTCCTCACTCGGGTAGTCGACCAGCACTTTCATCATGAAACGGTCGACCTGGGCCTCGGGCAGCGGATAGGTGCCTTCGGTTTCGATCGGGTTCTGCGTCGCCATCACGACAAAGGGTTCGGGCACCTTGTGCGTTTCGCCGGCTATGGTCACCTGACGCTCCTGCATCACTTCCAGCAGGGCGCTCTGTACCTTGGCCGGTGCGCGGTTGATCTCGTCGGCCAGCAGCAGGTTGGCGAACACCGGGCCCAGTGCGGTGCCGAATTCGCCGCTCTTGGGGTTGTAGATGCGGGTGCCCACCAGATCGGCCGGCACCAGGTCGGGCGTGAACTGGATGCGCTTGAAGCTGCCCCGCGTGGTGCGCGCCAGTGTCTTGACGGTGAGCGTCTTGGCCAGCCCCGGCACGCCTTCCACCAGCAGGTGGCCTTGGGCCAGCAGCGCGATCAGCACGCGCTCCAGGAAGCGGTCTTGCCCCACCACGACGCGTTTGACCTCGTAGAGGATGCGCTCCATCAGGGCGGAAGGGTTCTGGTCTTGGGAGTCGCTCATGGCGTCGGGTGATGTGTAGGCAGTTCGGTTGGTGGCGGCGGGCGGAAGGCGGCAGGTGTCGTGCGCCGGGTGTTCGTAAAGTGGTCGTGACGTGTCTGCTGACGTGCAAATGTCAAAACGGCGGCATGCCAGCCGCCGTGGCCGCGTTTTCGATGGGTACTGCAAATCCGATACCAATGAAGGTGCGCTGTTCGCTGGGGTTCAGGATGGCCGTCACGATGCCCACCACCTGCCCGTCGGTGGTGACGAGCGGGCCGCCACTGTTGCCGGGGTTGGCGGCGGCATCGAACTGGATCAGGTTGGTCAGCGTGCGTTCGCCCTCGGGCGAGCGAAACTCGCGCTTCAGCCCAGACACCACGCCATAACTCACGCTGGGGCCGATGCCGAAGGGGTGGCCGACGGCGATCACGTGGTCGCCCGGGCGCAGGTCGGCGGTGGACCGCATGGTGGCCGCTTCCAGGTCGTCGGGCAGGCTGCTCGCTTTCAACACCGCGAGGTCGTTTTCAGGTTGAGCGCTGATCATGGTGGCGTCGCTTTCATGCCCGTTGGCAAAGCGCACACGCACCTTCTTGGCGCCCCACACGACGTGCAGATTGGTCAGGATGGTGCCGTTGTCGATGATGACGACCCCGGTGCCCAGGCTGCGGCCCAGCGCGCGCTGTTCGGGGCTTTCCTTGCCGTCGTCCTTGTCGTCCATCAGCCCGGTGACCCGCACCACCGAAGGCAATATCGCCTCAAAGGCCTTGGCCGCCTGCGAGGGCAGGGGTTCCTTCTCCAGACTTTCGCGCACCGCAGCGTCGATGTCGCCTTGCGTGATGACGCGTTGATGCGGCGCCCAGCGCAGGGCCAGCAGCACCAGCGCGGCCAAGAGCAGCGCGCCGGCCAGGGTCCACACGGCGATCGGTACAGGAGCCTTGGGTGTGGCCCCGACATGGCCAGGGCCCGCTGCCGAAAGCGGAGCGGGTGCTGAAGCCGTGGCACTGGCAGCGGGCCTCTGGGCTGCTGCGTTACCGGTTGGTGACGCAGGCGTCGGGATCACGGCCTTGCTGGGTGAGCGGCTGTACAGCGGTGATTTGCGCATGCGGTGTGCCTCAAACGTCTGCTGCACGGTATCACGGCCGCGATGGGCTTGCTTGAGGCTGGAGTGCTGAGGGAAACGAGATCCGTGCTGAGGGATCGGTCCGTTGCGCGCCTCAGCGTGCGTGGGCGAAAGGTGCTGCGGCAGCGGGCCTGAAGTAGAGGTCAGAAGTAAAGGCCATTGCATCGCAGACTTGACCAGGACGCGCCAAAAGCCGCGTGGCTCATGACAATGGGTCGCGATGGTCGTGCGGCCTTGCACCCCTGGGCACCTGGCCCCATGCTACGGTCAGCCCTGTTGATCATGAAAGTCTTTGTCTCCCATTCGCATGCCCAGGCGCGTGATGCTGACGCGCTGGCGCTGGCCTTGCGCAACAGCGGCCAGGAGGCTGTGCTCGACAAGGATTTGCTCGAAGGTGGCGACGAGTACGTCGTGAAGCTGCAGCGGGCGCTGCAGTCCTCGGACCTCTTCCTTTTCATGCTGTCGCCCGAGGCCGTAGCCCCCAACTGCTTCGCGCTCACGGAAATGGCGCTGGCGCGCAAACGCTGGCCGACGCCGAAAGGCCACGTATTGGCGGTGATGTGGCGGCAAACGCCAACGAGCGACGTGCCCGAGTACCTGAAGAGTGTGAGCTTCCTGCTCGTCACCGGCAATGCGGTGGCCGAGACCGTGGTTCGCGTCGTCGCCATCGACGCCCAGCGCCGGGCGGCGCGGCACTGGCGACTGGGTCTCGCACTTTGCGGTGTGCTGCTGGCGGCCGGGCTGGTTGGCGTCTGGCACAAGCTCAAGACGCCCCCCGCCGCACCACTGTGCCTGCTGCGGGCTGTGGTGCAGCCCGTGCCCACCGAACCGACGACGCTGGAGGCTGGCCCCGCCGGCCTGCTTGACACATTCATCGTTTCGCAGACGGACGGCGTCGCCCAGTTGAGCGTAGCGGGATTGACACGCGACGACACAGCCTGGACGATCGAGATCAAAGGCTTGGACCCGGCAGGCAACGCGCGTTTCGGCTGGCGCGGCTGTCCTCGCCAGCCACAGGAGATTACCAATGACCGCGGTCACGGAGTGCGCATCGAACCCCGCCCCTGAACGGCCATTCGCCCGCCGCGTTATCGCGCGCTCGACTCTGTTGCTGCTCTGCCTAGGCCTGTTGGGGCTGTTCGCGCACGGGGAGACGGCACTGAAGGGCCGCGTAACGGATCGCACCACCACCTTGCCCCTGGCCGGGGCTGCGATCGAAGTGCGCAGAGGCGCGGCCGTGCTCGCGCGCACGGTGAGCGCGGCCGACGGCAGCTGGTTGCTGACATTCGACGTCGGCACAGGCGCAGCGGCGAACAACCTGAAGCTGGCCGTCAGCCAGGACGGCTTTGTCGACGCTGACCGCGACGTCGTCGTCACCTCGGGTCGCGCGGACAGCGCCGTCTACCTGAGCGTGCTGGTGCGTCGTTCGGTCGCCGAGTGCGTGCTCAAGCGCAATCGGCGCGTCGTCGTCGGCTACTTCAGACCGCCCTCAGCCACCCCTGGCACCGCTGTTGCAAGTGATTTCGCGGCGCGCGTCACCGACGCGCTGCTGTACGAACTTTCCTTCCTTGAACGCTCACGGCTGTCGGCCGAGCTGCGGCCATCGGTTGTCGCCTGCGAGCGACTCGACGATCGCGAGAACCTGTCCGCGCTGGCTACCGAGCTGAAAGCCGACGCGCTGATGTCCGGCAGCGTCGCGCGCAGCACCGCCAGCTCTGGTGCCGCGCCGCGCTACACGGTGTCGATGTACCTGGGCGACCCCTACAGGCTGTTCGGCAGCGCTGCGCCTGTAACCAGCCGCGATGTCGATCTCGACGACCCCTCGGCCTCGCGCCTGTCGCCCACCGCGTTGGCGGCAATCCTGCAGGCGCTGCTGAAGGGTTACTTGACCAGCGAGCAGTTCGCAGAGTGTGTCGAGGTCAGCGGCTTGGCACTCGCCGTGCTACCGAAGCCAGCGCCGGCTGCGATCGCTGAGTTGCGTGCCGAATGCCTGCGCCGACAGCCCGTCAACGCGCTGTTGAGGGCGCCGTGATGCACAGCCTGCACCCTCTCTGGAGACTGTGCGCCGCCGCCTGGCTTTGCGGCCTGTCGCTGGCGTGCGTGCTGCCAGCGCAAGCCGCGACGAGTGTCGACAGTCAGAAGCAGTTGCAATTGCTCGGCGAGGGACGGCAGCCGGCGCGGCTGATCGGAGAGGCCGCGTTCAGGGTTGCGGTCTTCGCCTACGACGATCCCGACCGCATCGGATTGAGCGAAGAACTGGCCGCGCTTGCCACCAGCGAAGTACTCATTGGCGCTCCGGTGATGTCGCTGGGCGTGTTGCGCTTCACCGATCCAATGGCCGGCCCGGCCCGGCCCGAGCTGGGCTACTTCGACCGCATCGACCTGCTGGCTGACTCGCAGAAGGTCACCCTGTCGATCTGGGGTGCGGTGCGCCGCGATGGCGGCAGCATGGTCATCGACACCTACTTGCAGGTGCCGCCGACCACGGTGGCGCTGGGTCTGCAGGTGCGGCTGATGCTGCCGCGGGCGATGGGCGGCGGCGAACTGCTGGCGCGCATAGGCAGCGACCGCGTGCTGTTGCAGCGGCGGGTGATGCCGCTGGGCGACGCCGAGCTGCTTCGCAATGCTGCGCGCCGGCTCGGCGAGTTGCGCAAGCTGCCCAACGACTCCGAGCCGGTTTTACGCCATCTGCCGCCTGAGACCGTTTACTACCTGCGCGAGCGCCGGCCCCCTTGGGTGCTGGTTGGCGTCTCCGACCGCGGGCCCGGCGGCTGGGTCCGCGCCAGCGGCCACTGCACGGGAGCCTGCGCGCCATTGCTCGAAGCGTCGCGCTTCGTCGGTGGGATGCTGGGCTTTATCAACCAGCGGCTCGCCTTCGTCGCGGGCCAAACGCTGAGTCCCGAGGCGCGGGTTTTTGCTGACCAGGCGCGGGCTCTGTCCATGCTCGACCAGATGGGCGCCCGCGACGGCGGCGAGCGAGCCGCGTCGCTGCTCGCGGTCTGGGCAGGCGACGCCGCCGATCCGAATGCCGGTACGCCGCCGGGTGGTGCTGGCAGCGCCAACCTGCGGCTGCTCGTGCAGGTAGCCGGGTTGCTCAAGAAGATGCGGGAGCTGGGCGGCGACTACGACGTTCTGAGGGCCGACCACGGCGAGGTACAGCGCTTCACACAGCAGGCCGCGGTGGCCCTGCTCGCTGACCCGCGAAACGCCGAGCTGCTGCACAACCTGATGCGGCTGTGGGACTACCTGGGCGATAGCCGTCGCGCGAGACTCGCCCAGGCGCTTCTGAAGGATGCGCAAGCCGAAAGTCGATTGCCATTGCTACCTGCCCGATGACGTGGCCTATGCCCCTTGGGGCATGGCCGCTCACCCGACACCTCATTCGTGCCCACTGACAGGGGTCGATGGCTGTCGACTTGGCCAGCCCGCAGGCGATCACGCGCTCGTCTTTCAGGTACTCGCGTGACGACAGGGGCGCTTGACGGCGCGACCGACCAGCAGCTGCATTGAGGCACACGCCTGAAGAGCCTTCGGCTGGCACAAGGCCCCTTGCGGGGTCTGTGTTCTGCTGAAGCCCCAGGCGCGGGCGCTTCGTCGCCCGACGCCGGGCCTGCAGGCAGTGGCGACACCGTGGCCAACCCTGTCAGGCGGTGACAGCCAGCCCCACCGTCGGGTCGCCCAGGATCACCATCGCCAGCCGGTCCATGGCCATCAGCTTGGCGCGCAGGGCGCGGTCTTCGGCGCCGGCTGCGTGTTGGTTGATTTCATCCAGGGCCTCGATGTGGCTGAGCAGCAGCGAAGCCACCGAGCGGTAATGCGCGTCCAGCGCCATGCCCACGGGCATGCTGCCCAGCGTGGCGTCGCGCTCGGCGTGCAGGCCCTGATAGAAGCTGTCGACGAGCGACTGCGTGGTGCTCTGCCCCGTGACCGGGTCGCGCAGCGTCCAGTCGAAGGTGGGCTCGACGTGGCCGATGAAGGCGCGCGCCGGGTGCGCGCCGCCAAGCAGCGCGGTCGGCAACGGGGCCTGGCAGGGCCCGGCCTGGGCGACGGCGGCCAGCGTCTGCGCCAACGTGCTGGCGCCCTGGAACAGCGGGGCGAACGATGAAGCATCGTCGGCGCCGGCCGAACAGCAGGCATGAGCCACCCAGATGCAGCCGCTGGCGTCCCAGCCGTTCAGCGCCGCCGGCGACAGCAGTTGGTGCGCCAGGTCCACCGGCAGGCCCAGGTTGGCGCGCAGCGCTGCGGCATCTGACAGTGGGAACGTGGCGCCATGGCTGGACGTCATCACGAAAGCCGGGTTGCGCTGCTGCAGCGCCTGCACCAGGCCTGAGACGGTGGCCTGGCCGTCGGTGAGGTAACCGCCCGCCATGGCGAATTCGGCGTCGGCGCCGAGCGATTGCGCCAGCCGGTCGGCCACGGTCTTGCGCATCAGGCGCGTGATGTCGGGGTGGCCGTGGTCAACCGCCCACAGCAGCGGCCGGCCGCGGTGTTTGGTGGCGCTGCCCGACCAGTCGGCCATCAGGGCGGCCACGTACCGGGCCAGACCTTCGGGCGGCAGGTCCAGCCGGCCGACGAAGGCCTCGGTTTGCAGCTGGTACTGCACGCGCCAGGGAATGGCCTTGGGGCTGGCAGCGACCAGCAGGTAACGCGGCACCGCGTTGGCCGCCGTGCCCCGGGCGCCGCCGAGGCGAAGATCGGCTGCCTTGCCGTCGCCGGCGTAGCGACGCAGGCGGCCCTCGGTCAGCCCGGTAAACCAGCGCAGCACCGGCGCGTCGCCACGCTGCTTGATGAGCGCCTGCAGCGGCTCGGGCAGGTCCAGGCCGCGGCTCTTGTCAGCGCCGGACCGGTTCGGGTCATCGGGCACGACGAGCCCCCAGCCGACGTCGGGGTGTTTCCAGTCGCGCAGATCCGCCGGCTTGAAACCCAGCGGCAGCGCAGGCGGCGCCAGAAAGCCCGGTTGCGCTGCCCAGGCCGCCGCGGCGGCGTCGAAGGCACCTTCCACGCGCTGGCCGCACCAGGCGTTGGCCTGCAGGGTGTCGGATGTCATCAGGCGCCCCCGAACTGGCCGTTGACGTCGGGCCAGAAGCGCGCCGGCACTTGCGCCAGCAAGCGCTGCATGACCTCGAGCCGGCCGGCTTCATCAAGCGATTCGCGCACCTGCTGCAGCCAGCCCGCGACGATCTGTGCTCGCTGCGTGAATTCGGCCGACTGGCCTTGCGGCACCGCCGGTGGGGCGTCGAACTGCAACGGTTCGACACCGCGCACATACAGCACCGGCAGCACCCACTGGCGCGCATTCGGTGCGTCGCCGCCGTGCAGGTCGCACACAGCGCTGCGCGCTCCATGCATGGCGCGCGTGAACTCGAAGGGCACGCGCCGCGGCGCACCGGCGCCGGGCTGCTGCAGCTGTTGCGACGCGTGCAGCAGGTCGGCAAACAGGCTGCGGTAGAAGCTGCGCGTGAACTCGTGTGCGTCGCTGGCGTCCACCGGTTCGATCATCGCCACGGCCGCCGGGAAGCCCGCCGACACCACCTGGTGCGCCAGCGATAGCAGCTCGCTGCTGGCGGCAGCACTGGCGCAGCAGTTCAGCGTCACCAGCCACGGGTTGGGCAGCGCGACCAGCATGTCGGTGAGCTGGCGCGTGCGGATGCGCACCGAACCGGCACCGGCCTGGCTGCTGAGGTCGGCCTTGGTGGCGAGCTCCAGGCTCTGGTCCGAAGGCGTGCTGCCCGCGTGCCCGTGACAGAAGAAGTGCACGATGTTGGGCGCCCAGGCGACGATGTCCTGCACCACGCGTGACGATGTCTTTTCGATGCCGCTGAGTTCCACGTCGGCCAGGCCTGCCGCCATGCTGGCCTGTACTGCCTGGTAGGTGATGTCGTCGGCCACCAGCACGCGCAGCTGCACCGGCAGCCCGGCGGCGCGTGCCTCTTGCACCGCGCGCGCCAAGGCAGCCCATTCCTGTTTCTGCGTCGGTATGCCGTAGGCCGAAATCACGGCCAGCAGGCGCACCGGCAGGCTCAGCACCGGCGGCGGCCGGCTCTCGCCCTGCAGCGGGTCACAAACGCGGCCGATCGGCCAGCGCTGGTCCAGTGCCAGAAATTCGCCCGCGCTGTCGCACAGCGTCTCCCAGGGAATCATCTCGGCGTCGCCACCGGCGAGCTTCAGAAACAGCGGCTGCACCTGCCCGGCCGGGGCCAGCGCCAGGTGGTCCAGGATGGCTTGCACACCCGGGTGCGTGCACAGCGCGTGGCGCACGGCCTGGCCCCGCGCCAGCACGCCGGCTGGAGTGGACCAGTCGGGCAGCGCTTGCGCCGACAGCTCCAGACGCCTGAACTTGCGTGCGCCCACCGGGTCGACGCTGGCGCGCTCGGCTTTCACCATCAGCACCTCGGCGCCAGTGGCAGGGTTGGTTTCACCCAGAGTGTCCACGGCGAGCACGGTTCTCATGTCGTGCCCCGGCGCTGTGCCAGTTCGGCCACTGCGGTGCGCAGCTGTGCCAGGGTGTCGTCGGCCACGCTGGCGTGCTGCAGGCACAGCTCCAGCGGCAGCAGTTCATCGCGCGCCAGTTCCTGGTAGCGCAGCTGCACGCTGTCGGCAAAGCGCTCGGTGGTGGCCACCCAGGGGCTGCCGTTGTCGTGGCCGCCAAACAGCGCGTCCACGGCCGACGGCAGGGCGGCCGCTTCCGCCTGCCGGGCTTGCATCGGGTTGCGCGCCACTTCGGGCAGTGCCGTGGCGCTGCGCTGGCGCGCGGCAAAGGTGGCGGCGGGCGGCGGTGGGGGTGGAGGCGGTGGCGGCGCTTCAGCGCCGGCGCTGGTCGCCTCGGCCAGGCCACGGCCACGCCGCCGCGGCGTCGCAGCCCTGGCCGGTTTTGGTACTGGTGAAGGCACGGACTCGGGCACTGGCACGGTGGCCAGATAGGGCTGGCAATACAGAAACAGGGCCGGCGACAGCGGTGGCGGCCCGGGCTGTGCGGCGTAGATGAACGTGTAGGCCTGGGCCAGCGCTTGTCCGCTGGGGTCGAGCTGCAGGTTGTGCATCAGCATCGGCCCAGGGCGGTTTTGCGCCGTCTCGTCGGCCAGCGCGCGCAGGCCGACCTCGGAAAAGTTGTCGGGCAGCGAGGTGAAGGCCGACGACCAGGCGCCGACCTGGGTGAGAAAGGTCTGCAGTTCGGTCATGCCCACGGGCCCGGCCAGATAGTCGTCGCTGCGGTCCAGTGGCGACTGCGCAAACAGCAGCGCGCCGCGGCCGCGGGTCAGGCGCCCGTGGCAACAGAAGTGCACCACGTCCACCGCGCGCTCGCGCAGCGCCTGGCGCATCCACAGCAGCCACGGCGAACGCAACACACCGGCCTGGTCGAGCGTGCGCGAGCTGGCGTCTTCCTGCACGAACGGGGCCGCGTCCTGGGGCTCGTGCACCAGCACCTGGCCGGCAGCCGCCTGGGCCTGGAAGGTGGCGCGCAGGTCGCCGGCCAGGTTGGCGTCGGTGAACAGCTGCACCCGCGTGCGCCGGGCCGAGCCCTGCAGAACCGCATGCACCGCCATCACCAGCGCCTGGCGCACGCTGTGCGATTCATGCCCCAACGGCGCACTGCCGCACAGGGCCACTTCCAGCGTGGCAGTGGCCTCGCGGGGCCTTGGAAAGATGAAGTCGGGCAGCATCAGCACCGGCACGTTCACCACCGCCACCAGCAGCCGTTCCCACGGCACCAGGCGCAGCGCGCCGTAGGGTTTCACCAGGTGCACCCACAGCGGCCGCTGACCGTCGCCAAAGTGCGCCACCGCCTGCCCCAGCATGGACAGAAAGTCGGTGCTCAGGCCGACATCGGGGTTGGCGCTGCGCGCGGAAGCGACGTCGACCATCCCGGTGACCGCATCCGGCTGCGACAGATCGGCCAGCGTGGCCAGCCGGCCATCGACTTTGCCCTGCAGCGTGAAGCGTGCGTCGATGCCATCGATGCCTTGGCTGGTGGGGCCGGCACGGTCCCGCAACTCGACCTTCAGTACGAGCAGGTCGTATCGTTCCTTCAGCATCTCCGCCATGTGATCGAGCCCCTTTCAGTTGGTTTGCTGGTGCGCCGTGGCCAGCAGATACGACAGCCACCAGGTGGCCGGCCCGTTGATGTCGCCATGGCCGCTGATGCAGCGCGTGCCGTTGACGGCCAGCAGTTGCCCGCTGGCGCCCAGGGTGTAGGCGCCACCCGGGTCTTGTATCGACACGAAGCGGGCCTGGCTGGCCTGTGGGCCGTAGCCGCCCATTGCGGCGTAGCGGCTGGGGCTGCTGCCCTCGCCGGCGAACTGCAGTTCACCCAGGTCGTCGCTGCGCCGTACCGAGACGTGGAAGAGCCTGGTCAAAGGCACGTCGTTGGCGCTGTAGGTGGCCACGATGGGCTGGCGCACGCGCTGCCGCGCGCGCGCAAAGCCGCCGGCTGCGCCGACATCGGGCACCTCGGCGGCGAACGCGTACTGCGACACCGCCGGCTGCAGAAGCAGCGCCGATTCCACCGGCCGCGGCAGCGCTGGCGGCGTGCACAGCGCCGTCATCACCACCTTGCAGCCATAGGAGTGCCCCAGCAGGTGCACGCGTGCGGTTGATCGCTGCAGCAGGCCCAGCAATACCGGCGCCACGCCGTCGTGGCCGACGACGCCGGCACGGTCCTTCATCTGCCAAACGGTGAACGGCTTGAGCAGGTTGCGCGGGTCCAGCGCGCCCAGCAGGTCGCCGATGCCAAAGGCGGCAGCCGGGCCGGCGCCCGGGGTGGCCGGTGCGGCGTCGGCCGTGCCCACGGCGTCGTAGTCGGGCTCGGGCGCAGCCAGGCTGTTGGCGGCCGAGAGCAGGTCTTGCGCGGTGGGCGCGGCGCGGCCCTCTTCGCTGTCGGCATGCGTGGCACCGGCCAGCAGCGTGGCCAGTTCCTGCGCCTGCGCTGGCTGCAGGGCGCTGGCGGTGGCGAGCTCGAAGAAACGTGCTCGCGACGCCTTCGGCAAGGCTGCTGCCACGTCTTGCAGCACGCCCTGCAGCAGGTCGGCCTGCGCGGCCTGTGCGGCGGGGTCGCCGCCGGCGGCAAAACCCGGGCCGACCTCGCTTTCGAACCAGGCCAGCGCCTGGCTGGGCCAGAAGATGCCCACCAGCAGCGGCTGGTAGCCGGCCGGAGCGGGCAGGTGGAGTTCACGGCGCAGCGACTGCACGCCCAGGATGAACGCTTCGTAGCGTTGCGTGGCGGCGGCCCAGTCGTTGTTCCAGCCGTGCGAGAACAGGAAGATGTCGCTGTAGCCGTGGGCTGCGTCCAGCAGGTGCTGCAAGGTCTGCGGGCCGGTGCACACGCCGTCTGCATCGAAGGGCAGCACGTAGTAGGGCAGCGAGTGGCCTTCGACGGTTTGCAGCACGCGGTAGGGGCCGGCGGGGAGGGTGGCGGGCATGGTCATGGGCCTCGGTGGACGATGGTCGGCAGGGCCGGGCGGGGTTCGCCGTTGAGCGTGCTATCAACGCGGCCGCCTGTCAATCACCACGATCCACAGTCTTGCCGAGCTACGGGGTGGACGGCTCAGAGGCTGAGAGTTTTTCGAGCGTGCCCGAGCGGCGCTTCAAAACGCGCCCGATGGACGCTGAGCCCGGACTCAAACAGTCCTGAGGACTGTTTGTGCCTGGCGAAGGCCAGACCCTCCTGGCTCTGGCGCAAAGCACAGCCATAGCTCGGGCTATGGCGCGCATTTGCAACGAAGAGCGGGTGTGTTTTGTAGTGACGAGCGGGCATGATCGAAAGACTCTCAGCCTCATGAGAAACAAAACTTCCAAGTCGTTGATTTGCCGGCATTGCACCCTCACCCCAACCCTCTCCCTGGAAGGGAGAGGGAGCAAAGGCCCGGCCGTGACGCCCTTTTTTCTCCGCGAACGCCGGGCGCCGACAGGGGCCTTGGATGCTCTCAAGTAAACAAAATATCGAAGGACAACTTCATAACCAGAAGTTGTTTTACTCCGCGAACACCGGGCACCGACAGGGGCCTGGGATGCTCTTCAGTCGCTGCTGCAGCGCCGGGCGGGCGCCGCTGGGCCATCATCAGGCGCTATGTGGATCGACACCCATTGCCATCTCGACGCCAGCGAGTTCGACGACGACCGCGCGGCGGTGGTGGAGCGCGCCCGCGCGGTCGGCCTGGCGATGCAGGTGCTGCCGGCCGTGGCGGTGTCGAACTTCGATGCCGTGCGTGGACTCGCCCATGCGCACGGGCTGGTCTATGCACTGGGCATCCACCCGTTGGCGGTGCACGAGGCCACCGACCCACATCTGGAAGTGCTGCAGCAGGCTTTGCAGCAGCACCGTGACGACCCGCGTCTGGTGGCGGTGGGCGAGATCGGCCTCGACCACTTCGTGCCCGGGCTGGACCTGCAGCGCCAAAAGCAGTTCTACCTGGCGCAGCTGAAACTGGCGCGTGACGCCGGGCTGCCGGTGCTGTTGCATGTGCGGCGCTCGGCCGATGCCTTGCTGCAGGGCCTGCGGCGCATCCAGGTGCCGGGTGGCATTGCGCATGCGTTCAACGGCAGCGCGGTGCAGGCCGGTCACTTTATCGACCGCGGTTTTGCGCTGGGATTCGGCGGCACGCTGACCTTTGAACGCGCGCTGCAGATCCGCAGGCTGGCGGCCACCGTACCCGCTGCCGCGCTGGTGCTGGAAACCGATGCACCCGACATCCCGCCGCAGTGGCTGTATCGCACGGCCGAGCAGCGCCACGCGGCACCCGGCCAGGGGCGCAACGAGCCGGCGGAGCTGCCGCGCATCGCGCATTCACTGGCCGCGCTGCGCGGCTGGTCGTTGCCGGAAACGGCGGCCATCACCAGCACCAATGCGCGGCGCGTGTTGCCCCGGCTGGCGGCGTTGACCGCGGCTGCGGCGTGACGTCTGCCGCTCTGCAAGGCCTGCCCCCCGCCATCGGCCCGGGCTGCGTGCTGCTGGTGCTGGGCAGTTTTCCGGGCGCGGCATCGTTGCTTGCGCAGCAGTACTACGGCCACCCGCGCAACCACTTCTGGCCGCTGGTGGGCGCCATCCTGGGCCTGGACCTGGCGCCCATGCTCTATGGCGAGCGGCTGGCGCTGGTGCAGTCGCGCGGCCTCGGGCTTTGGGATGTGTATGGTGCCTGCCAGCGTGTCGGCAGCCTGGACGCCAGCATCCGCCAGCCGCTGCTCAACGACCTGGCCAGCGTGCAGCAGCGCGCACCGCTGCTGCGCGTGGTGGCGCACAACGGCGGCGAATCGGCGCGCGCGCGGCGCCACACCGCGGCGCTCGGGCTGCCGGTGCTGCGGTTACCCTCCAGCAGCCCGGCGAATGCCAGCTGGTCGTTCGAGCGCAAGCTGCAAGCCTGGCGCACCGCCTTCGTGCAGGCGGGTATCGCTTGAGGTGACCGCACTGCAGAACCCATTCCCGATGCCCAGCAATCCCGCAACGATGCCCTCTAAAGCCCTCTTGCTGCCGCCCGTTACCTTGTCCGAGTACGAGGGTGTGCGCTACCTGCACCTGGGCAGCATCTGGATCCAGGGCGGCATGCGCATCGGCAAGCCCCAGGTGGTGGAAATCGACTACGTGCAGCGCATGCTGGCCAGCCTGCTGTGGTTGCCCAGCGCCGAGCTCGGCCAGGGGCAGGCGGTGCAGCTGGGCCTGGGCGCTGGCGCCATCACGCGCTTCACCGCACAACAGCTGAAGATGCCCACCACCGTCGTCGAGATCAACCCCGAAGTGGTGCAGGTCAACGGCAGCCAGTTTGCGCTGCCGCGCGAAGCCGAGGTGGTGCTGGGCGACGCCGCCGACTGGTTGGCCCAGGCCGAGCCTGCCAGCGTGCGGCTGCTGCACGTGGACCTGTACGACCACGAAGCGGCCGCGCCGGTGCTGGACGACGTGGACTTCTACCGTTCCTGCCAGACGGTGCTGGAAAGTGGCGGCCTGATGAGCGTCAATTTGTTCGGTCGTCACGCCAGCTTCCGTGACAGCATCGACCGCATTGCGGCTGCTTTTGGATGCGACCAGGTGTGGAGTCTGCGCCCGACCCGAGAGGGCAATACGGTGGTGGTGGCCGGCCGCGGCGTGGTGGTA
>JBBQMM010000039.1:0-15635 GCA_038328935.1 Burkholderiales bacterium | reverse complement strand
CGGCTAAGATCGTTGCCAAACTACAACTAGCCGGCTTACGCATCAAAATCGCTGGAAAGGCGCACCAAGCCTAGATAAACGCATAGAAGTGCGTTAGCCGATCATTCGTTCATATTTGCAGTTTATTAGTTCTTCGACAGTCAGCTTCCGGAGCGGGCCGGGTAAACCCGGTATCGGCCAGTTCCTGCTGGTCGTGACCGGCAGCTACAAGGTGGCTTGCTATAGCCACCAGTTTGTCGTCTGCGAGTTCGGTACAAGTCCATTGGCCACCCAGAAGCTCAGTGCGGTTCACCAGGGTTATAGGAGCACGTAGGTGCCTGGCTTTACGCCGGGAATGCTAAAGATCCACAGCGCGCCCGCGTCCCGAACCGCGGGTTGCATGCAATTCCAGTTGATCGTGCCCGTAGCCAAATGGCAAATCCGAGATGCTGCGGGATCACCGACGTCTGTCTTGGGCACATTGAAGTAGACGTAGCCCGCGTCGTTGGCAACCAAGAAATTCGCCGCGAACTCGAAGCCAGTGATCGGCTCGGCCTGCAGGCTCGCCATTGGCAGTGGGCCGGTGATGCGGCCCGACCAAGTGATGCCGGCAACCGACTTCAGCCCATACGCGTCGGTCGTGGCTGAGAAAACCGGGTGGGTGACTGAGCGCACACAGCCGACGGCCTGGTCGGGCAGGATGTCCAAGATCATGACGCCCATGCCTCGGCCATCCACCAGACCGGCAGACACCATCGCCTTCCCCAACACGTCGCGGTAGTCACGGTAGTCAGTCTGCAAGCGCAATGCGCCCACCGTGCTGACCTCTGCGTTGCCCCAAGCATAGATAGAGCCGCTTTGCTCAAGCAAGCCGTTGTTGCTCCAGGTTACAAAGGGCGAGTAGGACTTCCCGCTAATGCCGGGCTGTGTGCTTCGAATCGGCTCGGTGACCTTGCAGTAATCGTGCAATATCGCCACCAGCGCGAACGCTTGGATCCCCAGCGAATTTGAAGCAGACACCGAAGCAGCATTGCCGCCGGCGTCTCCTGCGTTTCCGCCACCGCCGCAGGCGCCCAATAGGCAAAGCAAGGAGGCACCGAGCAGCAGCGCTGCACCAGAGCGATGGGTTCGAGCGGAGGACTGATGTTGAGGCAGCATGGTCTTGGTGGTGTCTGTAGTTGATCGAGGCCTCTAGCTTCGAACCGCAGTGACCTTCAGTTCGTCACCAACTGACGGACGCCGCTGCCTGCGGACCAACTCGGCGCTGTGGCGACCAACGCCATCGCTGAGTCAGGAGTCCAAGCCGGTACGGCCAGCGCGTGCTGGACTGGCCGCGGCCTGGGAAAACCCTGTCTCAACAGCGGCTCGTCCACGCCGATATCCCGTTCATCCGGTGTTGGGTGCGTTCGTCCGATTCCGACGCCGCTGCTCTATCGCGCCCAGCACGATAGAGCTCGACCTCAGCAAATCACCACTTTAGGAGCAATCTGTACATGACGAATCGATCCTTCGTCCAAGGCACTCGCCGCCTCTCCTTGGCGCTGTCAGTGTGCGCAGCCGCCGCCATCGGCGTCGCGCCGGCCCTTGCCCAGCAGCCCCCGGATCAAGCGCAACTGCTGCAAATGCTCATGCAGCGCATGCAGGGAGCCCAGCCAGGCGAAACGCCTTTCGCCATGCCGATGCAGCAGCAACAGGCGGTCCGCCCGTCGGCGCCGCAAGTATCAGAAGCGCAACTGGCGGCCCAACTGGCGGCCTGGGCCGACGCAAAGGGACCGTTCGCCACCGAGAGCTTCCGAGACGGCTTCAGCATCCAGGGCGAAAGGATGCTGGACCCGGAAGGCGCCATCCTGAAATTCGCGGTTGACGCCAGCACCGGCGACGCCGCATACCTCGCCGAGATCGGCGCCAACCAGTACGCTCTGAAGCTGATGCGATACCGCACGGGTAATCCGGTGACCATCGGCACCGCAACCCGGCAGCAAGGCGTGTGGTCCATGGAGACCGTGAGCGGCATCCGCGCCGCCGGCACCCGCATGAACCTGTCGCCCCGCGGCTTCAGCATCGCTCGAGACAATGCCCTGTTCTCCTATCAGGCCGGTGCCGGACTCAAGTCGTTCGGATTACCCGAAGCCTTTGTCCTGGCCTCCCACCAGAACGGCGACATAGAGGCCACCAAGTGGCTGCTGCTCGAGAAGCGCGCCGAAACCAAAGCAATTGAGGGCGGCGTCCTCGGTGGAACCAGCCTCGGTGAGATGGTGAGCCTCGTCAAGCAACTCGGTGCCGTGGTGGGTGTCAACAAGTCGGATGCGGACTTTGCCCTCTACAACATCGCCACGCGAGAGGTGGTACCGATCCACATCTCGTTGGAGGAAAAACAGGCCAACTTCCTGAGCAAGTGCCGCCAGCGCAACAAGTGGGTCGCGCAGTGCGAGCAACTCGAAACCCGAGCCTCCTTGTACGGGCAGGACGGCGCACCGAACCGCCAGCACTACTTCTGGCGCCTGGCCTGGTTCCAGACGCCGCGCGGACCGATCGCCCTGACGATGGAGGACAGCATCGGCAAGATCGAGGCGATCGAGCTCGCCAGCGGGCAGCGGGTGACGGTGTTTTCGCGCGCGCTGGGCATCGCCGGCTGGTCGGCCAGTCAGCAGCCAGACGGCCGCGTGATGGTTACCGCCCAACTGGGCCTCGACAGACAACGCGTCGACGATGTTGCCAAGCTGTTCGAGCCGCGTGTCGTGGTCCAGGAAGCGTCGACATCCAGAAGCCAGACTCCCCAGTGAGCCTGCCGACCGCTGCCTCAACCATCGCTCCCATCATGTCGAGAAACACGAATATGAAAGCAGTCAGGATCATCGCTGCCGTCATCGCTGCGACGGTACTTGGCGCATGTTCCAAGCCACCTGAGAGCCCTGTGGCTTCTGCGCCGGACATGGACCAAGCCAAGCTTTGCCAGGTCAGCAGCTGGCACCTGGCCGATCAGAACTGCAAGCCGGGCCAGAAGATCGCATTCCTGCCGGAGAGCTGGGGCAATGAGCAGCTACCGGTCATGTTCGCCGCGCTGAACTGCGACTTGCGCTACCAGGTGGTCTCAACAAAGGGCGCCGTCGCATGCATCTTCAAGCCGATCAAACGCGCGGCGGAGGAACCGCAGCCGGCGAAGCCAGCAGGCTCGGCTGCATCCAGCTGAGTTCACCGATCCAACTCAGGTGCACCGGCCCGTGCCGGTGACGCAGCCTGCCTTGGGCGCGGGGCTGCCGCCGCAACCGGCGGCGTCGCTCCTCCCCACCTGCACTCGTTACACGAGTGCAGGACGGTTCGGGCTTACCCCGTAACCCTGCAAACGCAATAACCCCGGCAACATAGAAGTGGACATACATGATCCCCAACTGCCGTCAGGCGTTGATTTGAGCGGCAGCCGCTATGGCATCCACTGAGCCTCGGCGTCGACCTCAGGTCAAGCCTTGAGGAACGCGTCGAATCCGGCGTCCACTGCGACCCGCCTGCACGCTGCGGTGAGTCCAGTCAGTGCGCTGCGGTGCTCGAAGTGTTCAGCGCGAGCAAGCCCCGCTGTTCCTCGGCGGACAGCAACCGCCCGGCCCAGCGCTGAAGGCATTGCGCCTGTTCAGCTGAGTCTGCCGGCGATTTCCAGCAGGCCCGCAACCCGAGTCTGAGCATGACCAGGCGCCGCAAACGGGTGTCGAAGTCCGCACGAGCGCCGGCCAGCAGGCCGCGATCGCCAGGCTGGTAGGTCAAGGTCGATGCCGTGTCGCCCGGTTGCAACTCGCCCCCTTGGCCCAGGCAACGCTCCAAATGCTGTTGTAGCCGCTCAAGCTGTCGATCGGTAGGGGCATGTCCCGCCAACCAGGCCTGGTTAGGGGCCTGCTGCGCGCACAAGCCATGCGCCAGGCTCACCGGCGCGCCCACCCAAACCGACAGTTGCGCGATACGCAGAAGTGTCAGCACCTCGTTATCGGTCACGGGTGCGGGCGCCAGCGCCTGAGTTTGCCCCAGTGAGGCGAACACCAGGCCCAGCAAGCCCGCCAAGACCTTGCCGCGCCAGCCTGGCGCCCTCCGCGCACGGCCCTGGCTCATCGCTGCGCACCCGCCAGCACAAAGCCGGCCCAGTCGCGCACAGCGCCACCGGTATTCCTGATGCTGATCTTCGCCTGCCGCAAGGCCTCGGCATTGGACTTGCCGGCGGCGAGTTCAGCGTAGAACGCCTTCATTACCTGCACAGTGGCCAAGCTGGGCACCGGCCACAGCGATGTCAGCGAAGCCAGGGCGCCCGCCTCCTCGACAGCACGCCGCAGACTGCTCAATCCCTCGTGCACATCCACGCTGCCGTTGCCGGTATCGCAGGCTGACAACACCACCAGGCGCGTGCCCCGCAGATTGAGGGACGCAAGGTCGGTGCCCAAGAAAACCGGCCCGCTCTGCCCTGCCGACAGCATCAGGCCAGCCAGCAGACCGGGCTGTGCCATGCGAACCCGCAGTTTGAGCTCTGGGTCAAGCTCAGGCGCTGGCGAGAGCAGGAAGCCGTGGCTTGCGATGTGGACAAAGGCCGGTGCGTCGGCCTTGCGCAGCGCCTCGGGTGTGGCGTCGGCGCCCACCAACACACGGCTGCCGATGCCCATGCGCTGCAGCGAAGCGCTGACCTCTGCGGCTTCGACGCGCGTCTCCGGCAATGGCTGGAACTGCATGTCCCGCCAAGCGCCGCCTTGCGCCATGATTGTCGGCAGCCGAAGCGCCGAACGCGAGGCAGCTCCCGGCTCGTAGACGGGGTCGGCAATGATGAGCGCACCGCGGCTGGCTGCCGCAGCCGGTGCCTGTACATCGGCCAGTTGAGCCAGACTGCTGAGGTAGCGCACGCTGTGGCCATCCAGCACCAGGCCGCCGGCATCGGGCAGGGCTTCAAACGGCAGCGAGGCGATGACGCCGTCGGGATCGATCGCCCAATGCCGGGCCACCCGTATACCGTCAGGCAATTGTGCCAACAGCAGTTTCTGCAGCGTCTGCGAGGCGGGTTGCTCAAGCGGCGTGCCGCCGGCACGGCGAAAGGCCGCGACGGCCTGATCGACTGCACGCTTGGGCCCCACATCCATCAGTGTGACCGTGCCGTCGGGGGTCAGGGTGTAGCGCAGATAGCGCCAGGGGCCGCTGCCGGCGGCCCCTAGATCCAAGGCCTGGAACTGCAGATAGCCAATGATCGCTTCGTCGGGCTGCAGGCGACGCTGGATCTGGTCGAGCAGTTCGTCGCCGTCGGCAAACACCTTGGACAGGCCGGCCTTGGCCAGCGCCGGCATCAGGGGCTGAACCTGAGCGACGTACTGGTTGGTCCAGTCCACCCAGGCCTTGACGCCGGCCGCGCCATCGGAGGCTAACTGCGGTTGCTGGGCCTCGAGCGCGCGGATCCTGGCCCGGTGCGAGTCGGCCCCCATACCGTCCAACGTACCCAGCAGCGTGCGGCGCCTCTGCTGGAAGCGGTTGGTCAAGCCCTTGGCGCTGGCAATCGCGCCCAGCGCCAAGCGCTGATGCTGCTGGCTGCCGCTGCGCAGTGCCAATTGCAAGGTCGTGGTCGCCATCCAGCGCCGCTGCTGAAACCCACCGAACTGGGCCTCCACCATCGGCTGCACCGCCGCAAGGGTCTGCAGGCGCTGGCGGTTCAAGCTCAGCGCCAGCGTCATTGCGTCAAGCGCCTCGCCATGCGCGTCGCCTGCCTGCAGCGCTAACGCCATGCGCCAGGCGGCCACCGCGACCTCGTCTGCGGCAACGGCGGCATCCAGGTCCGCGCCCTTCGGAATGGCGCTGTTTCGGTAGGCCTGAAAGTCCTGATGCCACAACCGTCGTACCTCGTCGTGCCGCCCCTGGCGTGCTCGCAGCTCGGCCCACAACACCGAGATAACGGTCGTGGCGGGGATCCGGAAGGCCAGCGCCGCGTCCACGGCCTCGCTGCCGTCGCCCTCTGCGTACAGCCGCTGATTCACCCCGCGCAAGCCCTCCTCGGCGAGCCGAAAGGCCCCTTGCAGGGTGCGCATCACCTCGGCAAAGCCGCCATCCTGCCCCTGCCCCTGCCCCGGTGCTTGCGGCAGTGCAGCCAGGTTGTGCAGCGCCAGTTCGGCATCGTCGAGGCGGCCAAGCTTCATCAAGACACTGGCCAGATTCGGCAGGAGATTGCGCAGCGCCTCGCTGCGCAAGGGTTCAGGCTGGCTGACGGCATCGCGCATGGACTGCTCGTAGTGCGGCAGCGCACCGGCCCAGTCCTGGCGCAGCTCGGCGTGCCCGGCCAGCGCAGTGGCGCGCTGCCCGCCCGCTTGTGGCATGCCGGGAAAGGGCAACTTGACGCCCGGCGGAAATTGGGGGAGTACCGGAAGTTGCGGAAATTGACCCCATGCCGCCCCCGCCGATGCCAGTGCCAACGTCAGTGCCGACAGCACCTGCCTTGCGCGATCAATCTTCATGTTCGGCTCCTGCTTGGCCATTCGATCCGGGCGCAAACGCCCCCGGCCTCAATTCCGACGATGCTCAGCGCGGCCGCACCGCCGTACAGCGCCCGCAGGCGCTCTCGCACATTGCGCAGCCCCAACCGCGTACCCCGTGTAGACGGGTTCGGTTGCAGTCCGACGCCGTTGTCCTGGACCTCAATGCAATGGGCGGCAGGCGTTTTGCCGGTGGTGCTGCCCCTGATCGTCAACAGCACATTGCCCTGCTTCGGCTCCAGTCCGTGCTTGATGGCGTTCTCGACCAGGGTTTGCAACATGAGCGGCGGGAACTCCAGTTCCCTCAACGCCTCTGGCAGCTGAAGTTCAAAGCGCAGCCGCTCGCCCATGCGAAGCTGCATCAGCCCCAGGTAGGCGCGCACCGACTCGAACTCGCTGCCCAGGGTGCTGTACTGCCGGTCACCGGTGGCGACGTTGGCGCGCAGATAGACGATCAGCTGCCCGAGCATCTCGCGCGCGGTATCCGGGCGGTGGCGCATCAGATACTCGACGTTGGCCAGCGTGTTCCACAGAAAGTGCGGCTCGACCTGGGCGCGCAGCAGTTGCAGATCGGCCTGCACCAGCTCGCGCTCGCGCTCGGACAGCTCGGCGCGTACCAACGCAGCGTCCCGCTCGGCCTCGGCTCGAAGAGCGGCCTGTGCGCCGGCCCGCCAGAGCGCTCGCGCAGCCACCAGCAAGCCAACGCCGAGCAACAGCGTGACCATCAGGTCGGCCGCGCGCTCCGTTCCCAGCAGACCCAGCGCCCAGGGTTGCGGCAGCAGGAGGGTGAGCGGCGCCGCCAACAGGAACAGCAGCACCACGCCAAGCGCCGTCTCGGTCACGCCGAGCAGCGCCGCCTGCAAGGCCTGCGGCAGCGGCCGCAGCGTTTGCCGGCCCCAGGCCAGCAGCGCCACCAGCAGCGCCATCAGGCCCATGCCGGTGACGATGCCGCCCAGCGACGGCTCGCTTCCCGCCCAGTGGTCCAAACCCGCCAGACCCACCAGCACGGCCGCAGGCGCCAACACCCGAGCCCAGTGACTGCCGCTCTGGGCCATCACATGGCCTTGAACAGGTACTGATTGGATTCGCTCACGCGCAGCCGCCGCTCGCTGCCGCGCATCTCCAGCTCCATGGCGTCGTCCGTGCGGTGCACACTGCGGATGAAGCGCCGGTTGACGACCACGCTGCGGTGGATCTGCTGATACTCGCGTGAGTCCAGGGCCGCCAGCAGCTCCTTCAGCGACATCCGGATCAACCCGTCGCAATCAGCGGCAACCACCCGGGTGTACTTGCTGTCAGATTCGAAGTAGTGCACATCGTACACATGCACCATGCGCAATTGCTTGCCCTGATCCACCTGCAGCCAGTCAAGATCACCTACCAACGGCAGCGGAGCCGCCTGCCTCGCCAGCCGCTGCATCAGTGCCTGGACATGTTCCAGGGTGGGTGCAGGCTGCACCCCAACACGGGCCCGAAGTCCCGTCACCATCTTCGCCAGGCGAGCCGGGTCCAGGGGTTTGAGCAGGTAGTCCACGGCATGCGCCTCGAAGGCCTCCAGCGCATAGCGGTCGTACGCGGTGACGAACACCACCTGGGTGCGCGGCCCGAGCAACTGTGCCACCTGCAGCCCGCTGAGGCCGGGCATCTGAATGTCCAGGAAGGCCAGGTCTGGCGACAGCGCCTGCAGTTGCTGTAGCGCCGAGGGGCCGTCCACGGCCTCGGCCAGGATGTCCAACTCGGGCCACAGGCGCTGAAGGTGGTCGCGCAGGTTGGCGCGCATCAGTGGTTCGTCGTCGGCGATCAGGGCGGTGGGCATGGGGCGTGGATGGTTTCGCGGTTAACTGCCTCTTCCAACGGCACTTTGGGGCGAACTTGAGCGGTCAAGTGGAGATCGGACATGCCCATCAGGCGTGCCCGAGCTTGTGTGCGGACGCCAGTGCGAGCGAACGGCCAGCTACTGCCGGCGTACGCAAGGCCAGTCCGAACTTGAAGTCAGGCCACGAGCTTGCGGGCCTCACTCTGAATCCAGGCCAAGGCACCGGCGATGGCGACGGAGGTCAGGCCGACGGCCACCAGAGCGCCATTGTCGGAGAGGCCATTCGCTATCGACGCTGTGCCGATCACCGAGAAGAGCAGCAGCGGCCCGACGCCGAGGGTCCCTCGCGCGCCGGTGGAAGGCGCGTGCCAGGCAACGGCGCTGTTCCCACCAAACACGTCCATCACCGCAACGTTGAGTTGGTCTCCAGGGTGGATATCTACCATTTGACCCGTGCGCATGCGGACGGCCTGACCACCCACCCGCAGACTGGTTTCGTGATTGGTGCTGCTGGCAGAACCATTGACTGAGGTCACCGCGACCGAACGAACGGATTCGACCGTACCGCAAATCTTGCGAAGCATGTGATTTCCTGATGGGTTGATGGGTTGATGGGCTGATGGGCTGGTGGGCTGATGGTGGGTGGTTGAGCGTTAAAGACCGTTCCGCACGATCCGGAGTAGCGCGAGCACAGCGCCCGGCGCGGTCAGCAGCTGCCGCTGTCCCACTCCCACTGCCCGTTGAAGGGGTTGAGCTTTCGCTGTGCCTGGAAGCGCTGCTGCCGGCCATTGCCATAGGTGCGATAGCAGTCGCCGTTGACGCAGCGGGTGTTGCAGGTCGTCACGCCCTGCCGGGCATCCGGCTGCGCAGGGAACGGGCCCTGGGCAACGCGCGTGGGCACCGGTGCGGCCGGACGCGCCGGCGGTGCGTTGGCCACCTTCACGCGCGGCGCGCCCATCGCCACACCTTGCTTCCACTCACGCGCCAGGCGCTGTGCGTCGGCCGACTGTGCCCGATCCAACGCCTCGGCCAGGGCTTCGCGCTCCTGGGCTGCATTGGGATGCGGCTTGTCAGCCGCGCTGGCCAGGTTGAGCCAGGCATGGGCGCGGATGGGGTCGCGCGCCACGCCACTGCCGTCGCGCAGCAGCAGGCCCAGGTTGCGCTGGCCCCAGGCGTCGCCCTGGCGGGCGGCGCGCTCGAACCAGGCCGCAGCTTGCACGGCGTCTTGCAGCACGCCCTGGCCGTTGGCGTACATGATGCCGAGGTTGTTCTGGGCGGTGGCGTGGCCCTGCTCGACGGCCTTGCGGTACCAGTCGACGGCCTGGCGCTCGTCCTTGGGCACGCCCAGGCCGTTGGCGTACATGGCGCCGAGGTTATTCTGAGCGTCGGCATCGCCCTGCTGGGCGGCCTTGCGATACCAGGCAGCTGCCTCGCCATGGCTTCGGCTGGTGCAAGTGCCGTGTGCTAGAGCCACGCCCATCACTCGCTGGAAAGAAGCTTCGCCAGCCTCGGCCCGCGTCTTCACATCGGCCAGTGCGAGCTCGCATCGCCCGGCCTTCATCTGCTCGAACAGGTCCCAGGCCGCATCAGCATGCGCAGAGACCGTCCACAGCGGCAGCGTCACCGCTATCGCGGAAAGGAGAAGTTGTTTGGTGTTCAAAGGTTCCCCTGATGAAAGGTTTGGTATCCGGCCTTCGGCGCACAGCCTGGCCATGCTCGTACGGGCGGAGTAGTGGTCCGACAGGTGGCTGCTTTGTGATATCGGCAACTGGCGCGGAAACTTGAGCGCCTTAGTTCAGATCCCACGCACTCGGCGCGCGGTCTGCAGGGTCTGCGCCAGGGCGTCAAGCTCGCCCTGTGGCGACGGCCCCACGATGGCGCGGTCAGACAGATCGCGCGCCGCCTCGGCATCGGGCACCAGCTTCACCGTGCGCTTGGCGGCCCGCTGGATCTCCAGCGTCTTCCAGGCCGCGTCACCACTGACGAAGCCAACCTGGAACGACAGCCGCGTGCTGGCGTTGGGATCAAGGCCGCCACCGCCGTTGTGCCCGGCAAATGAGGCAGCCACTGGCGCACGTGCTACCGGTTCGGCGGCATCGCCGAGGTACAGCTCTGCCGTCCAGCCGTAGCGCGCAAAGGCCAGCGCGCTGCGGTTGCGCACGGTGGCGGTGATGGTGGGCTGCAGGCCGAAGAAGTCCGGCTTCAGTTCAAAGCCGATGTCGGTGGCGTCAACCGATGCGACCTGGCTGGCTGCAGCCTGCCACTGCGGCAGCTGCGCCTGCAGTCGCTCGATGTGCGGCGGCAGCTCCTTGAGCAGGCGCTCGGCCTCGCCGTGCACCACGCGGCGGGGCGCCGCGTTGGGGTAGCGCGCATGCAGCGCTTCGATGCTCAGGCCAGAAACCGCCCAGTCGAAAGCGGCCAGTTGCTCGGGCGTGGCCTCAGGCACCAATCGATCGAGCGAGGCGCGATAGGCTGCCTGGCCTTCACCGGTGACCAGAGCGCGGTCGATGCCCTTGGAGCAGGCGCCCAACACCAGGGCGAGCGTGACGGCGCACAGGGTGCGCAGCAGGGTTTGGATGGTCGGGGGCATTTGCAGGGATCCTCGTCTTGGTTCAGTCGTCATGGGTAGGTCTGTGATGGCGCCACTGTGCCGGCGGCGCCGTCGCCCCGCGATCGACGACCGACGAACGCCTGCTGTGCGCCGACGGGCGTGGCCGTGGCGGAGACGAATGCCTGCAGGTCAGCACCGGTGTCGTGCCCTGCGGTCAGCGGCGGCCGTCATCACGCGCACGGGCTCAGCCGCCTCTGTCAACGAGCGCTCGTCGCCGACGACGGGTCTTGAGGAGAAGCGGGCGCCAAAGTGGCGTCACCGTGCCCGAAACCCTGCTGCCTCAATCAACCACTTGTCGCACCAATTCGCCACGCCATGGGCTGGCCATGACAAGCCACACCAACGCGGCAGACCTCAAGGCCATGAGCGCATCGCGACCGCCATCGACCACATCCCAAGCAAAGGCTCCAGCACACCATGGGCGCTCAGACCATCGCCATCACCGCCGATCAACTTACGCGGCCCGTGCCCTCGCTGCCCTTCTTGACCGGCGCCTTGCAGCAGGCACTGAACGTGCTGGCTGGCAAAGCGCAATTCGACGCCGACACCTCGGACGGCGGGGTCATACCCGGTGAGCCGAAGACTGCAGCTGCTACGACTACGTCGGCAGCATCAAGCTGGGATCAGACGACAGGCGCTCTTCAAGAGCGCATGTCCGCTGCCGATAAGCCAATCAGCTCGCGCCGAACGACTGTCGGCTCAACTCAACCGGAAAGCCTTCACATGAACCGTAAACGTACTGTTCGCGTCATCGCAGTCGCTTCGTTGACTGCCGGTGTACTCAACCTGCTTTGCTTTCCGATGGCCACATGGGCCGCCAAACCCGACCGGGCCACCCTACAGTGCTTGGCTGCATCCGCGATTGTCTTCAAGTTCAGCGGTGGAGAACGCCAGATTGCCGGGCTGAGCGACGACACCGAGTTTCAAGAGATCACTAGGCGCGTGACCAGGGGGGCGATGAGTCGACTCTCCGGCCTCAGCCAGCAGCAAGTGATGGAAGGCATGAACCTGGAAATGCGGGGAGAGGCCAAGTCGATGTCAGACGCTGTGTTCAAGCGCGATAACGAGAATCTGTCCGACGCCGAGATGGGACAACGACTCAAGGCCTACATGACGACTCGCTTCGACAAGCTGCGCTGCCTGTCGCAATCCTAATCAATCACATCGGCCTGCAAGTGTTTGGAGAGCCCGGGGCAATTCATGCTTCGGGTTGCGCAAGATCCACGCTCGCTCTTCTCGCTGACGCACCGCTGTGAGCAGCCAGCGCTGTTCTTGCGTAGACAGCGGCCTGCCTACGGCCCGGCGAACGCAGGCTTCACATGCCTGGCTTTCGGTGTCCCGGTTCGAACAAGTCTGAATCGTCAGCTGCTGGGTGGCAAAAAAGTTCGATTCCCCCGGCCAAGGGGAATCCCGCTTGAACGGGCTTCCTGATTGACACCGTTCAAGCCGCAGTCCCTAGAGTCGCTGCCGTTGAACTGCGCCCCGTAGCCGTCCCAACACAGCACGCCTGCGCGCGGCGCCACATGACTGTCGACGTAGCGCAGCTGGCCGATGCGGATCCGGCCACAGGCAGGCTTTCTGGCAGGGCCTCGGCCTGTGTGCAGCCCCGCCAGCGCCACATGTTCAAGGCACCAG
Organism: Burkholderiales bacterium; assembly: GCA_038328935.1. Lineage (GTDB taxonomy): Bacteria > Pseudomonadota > Gammaproteobacteria > Burkholderiales > Burkholderiaceae_C > Rubrivivax. Next base: position 3,115 of record JBBQMM010000039.1, on the reverse strand, counting down.
GCTTTGAGCGCTTGGGCCATGTGGTCCCTCCGGTGAGCGAGCTTGAATTCGTGGAGTGTAGTAAGAGTGTTACGGCTTTGACTGAAGCCGTTCATAGGTAGACCGTTACAAGATTACTATTAGTTTTCAGGTAGTAATCTTGCAACCCGTCAATCACGGGTAGTAATCCTGCAACTCTACGCAGTCCACCCTGCCTCCCTCCTATGTGAATTCATACTTCAGCGTGCCCCAGCGCGCTCTTCGGGCTGTGTGTGCAGTCCAGTTTTCATTGGTGCGGCACGCTCGTCGCTAGGGCTGCTGACGGCTGGCGGATAGTCGCGACAACTCGTTGAAACAGACTTACTACATTTCACCTTTGACGGACTGACGCCATAGGCCGTTCTCGCAAGCATTTAGCGTGGTCGATTTCAACGGAGGTCATAGTTTTACTACTCGTTTGAAACAGAATTACTACACTTCACGAGCCCGGAGTCGCACTCGACGCCTGCGCTGTAGCGGACGACGGCACCACGGTCTCGGGATTTCAGGACGGTCGCGTCGAGGTCTTCGCGCCGGTGGAGGGCACGACCGCTACCGAGCTAAACCCGCTGCTGCGCTACCGGCTTGCTGGTGGAGTGCAGGCGCTGTCCGTCGACGCCTCGGGCCGCTTTGTCGCGGCCCTGGGCAAGCCCAGCCAAAAGTCCTGCCCCGCCAGCCTGGGTGGGCGGCCGCTGAACATCTGGGCCCGTAATCAGAAATCGAGCTTGCCCGTGGCCAGCACCTGCCTGACCGGCCGGCATATCGCGTCGATCGGGCCGCTACGGCAAGTGAAAGGGCTTTGGGAGTTGGATGTCTTCGAATTCGACGCCGCAGACCCCGAGAGCCCGGTGAAGAAGTCCCCCTACGTCTGCCTGGCTTGCGGACTTGCTGCGGTCGACTTGAAAGATCCCGGCAGCAGTGAACTGGCCAAGCGGGCGCTGGGATTCAAGCCCACCGAACTCGAACGCGAGGCGCTGAAAAGCGCCTATGGCATCGAGCTTTAGCGAGTGTTTCCATAATCGCCGGTGAAGGTAGCTGCAGGTGCCGAATGGGCAACAACAAATGGAATGGCATAGGCAGGCGATTCGCCACAAAGCGGCCTGTCGCCACCGTCGCTTCATGGCCGATATCGGGCTTACCCGGCCTGCTTCGGAAGCTGACCATGGCCGGCCGATTCCGCGTATCGAAAGTCAGCTTACTGGCCCGAATTCGTACTCACGCTCTCGGCCACAAGCGGGTACTGGTGAAGGGCTCCTTCACGGGATCTCACGTAGTCGTTCCAGCTCCAGAAGCGAAAGCAAGAACGCGAGGCACATGGCATGCCCACCTGACATTTTCAGCGATTCCTTTGGACCTGCCGCTTGCTCCCACAGGTCGAGGCCGCTGCTGTAGGGCGATAAGAACCACTTCAATGGTTAAGTGTCGGGTGTCACATCTGAAGCTGGTTCAGCAAATTGCCCACGGATTGCCGACTGCGACGAAGAACGACTTCCCCGACTCTCTTTTCCAGAGTCGCCAGTTCATGTCCAGCCTGTGCCTCAAGCAGAACAGGTCTAGCCAAAATGCGCGCCGTGCCCAAGAACTCCTGACCAGTCCGATCAAGCTGTCCAAAGTAGGAGGAACGCATCTCAGACAACCGTTCCTTCAGCGCGTGCTCCAGCGCAAGGCGCTTGTCGCGAACCTCTTCGTCCTTGCGTGCCGGTTTATCCATCGCCCACTTGATTGCGCCTGCTACCAGCGGCCCCTCGTCGTTCCGTGTGGAAAGCAACGGCTCAAGGTTCTTGGTGGCCTTGGGGCAGACGGGCGGGTCAAGGCTGCCCGTATGGCACCCGAAGGGCTTGGCCTTGACGCGACCGGCTGCCCCGCGACGCTCGCCAAAGGGTTGTCGGCCAATGGTTTTCTGGCCGGCAACCCTGACGGCAGAGGGCGACTCGCCCCCTTCCTGCTGGCGGGAAGGGCGGGGGAAGGGTGACCGCCGGAGGCTGTGGATGTGAATGTTGCATTCCACACGAAACGGCATAGAGCCCTCAGGGCCAGTGGCACAGGGTTTCCATTTGCTGTAGCTTTGAACGGTGGTGGGGCTTTGCGTGACCCTGCCCCAAGCTCTGCCGCTGCTGCCGACGTAGCAGGGCAAGGGCATCACGTGGCGTGGCGGCGCGCTAGGGCCAGCGTCGCCGAGCCTCAGGCACCCGGCGTGATCAGTCCGATGGACTTGCGCCCATGGCGCCGATAGACATGAAAGTCGCTGTCCAGCGTCAGCACCCGCGACGGCTCATGCAGCTCCGCCAAGCGGATCAAACAGGCATCCGCCAGCGAGGCAGGCACATTGTCATAGCGCTCGAACAGTGCGCGCACCGAGGTGATCTCGTCGCGCAAGGATATAGCAACCTGCACCACACCCCGCTCGATCAAAGCCAGCGCCTTGCCCGGATCGAACCCGCCTCGAGCCAGCAGGAAGCAAGTCTCGGCCACCACGGCCTCGCAGGTCAGAAACGGCCCCGGGTGGTTGGCGAACTGCGTTGTAGCCCAGGCGTGCTGGTTGTCATCTCGGCAATGCAAGGCGATCCAGGGACCGGTATCCAGCAACACGTTCATCGGCGCAGCAGCTATGAATCAGGTGCGACCAAAGCCGGACAGATGCGTAGGGTTGGACGACAGATCGGCCGGCCCTCCGGCGAAACAGCCTACCAAGTCACCCGCCCGATCTAGCGCCGACACGAAGGGCGGCTGGGCATCTCGATGCCGTAAATAGGCTTCCAGGGCCTGCCGGACCAGCTCGGATTTGCTCACATGTGCCTGAGCGCTGGCCTTTGCAATGGCTGCTTCAAGGCTAGGCGGGATTTTGACAGTCAGGGTATTCATGACCGCATCTTACCGGCTGACGGCTGGTATGACGAACGGACTGCGACTGCGTTGAACTGCAAGTCTCCCCAGACAATCGGGCCACGCCATGGCATTTGTTCAGGCGCGTAACGATCATGCCTCTCACGCCACTTGCGCTAGATAGTGCCTGACCGAAAAGAGATAATTCCTTTATAAATCAACGGTTTAAGTTATAATTCGTGAGTTGAAGAATTAGGTTTCGCTGCCCTAAATT
>JBBQMM010000038.1:0-16015 GCA_038328935.1 Burkholderiales bacterium | reverse complement strand
GCCACATTAGCATGCACGATCAACGTTTGCTTGACTATTCAGGCCAATCGAAAGCGCCGACGGCGACGCCCCCCGCCACGCACAAGTGGAGCGCCAACGGCAGGCCGTCTTGGCCCGGGTCGGTGGCACGCGGTACATTTTCTCCAACCGGGGCCGCTGGCGCACTGCCGGCGTCGCCCGCTCAACCAGAACGTTGGCCTGCTGAAAAACACCTTCGCGCACCTGCGTGAGGGCCTTCTAGTAGTCCGTTCCGCCAAACCGATCACATGAAATCGCGCCTTCGTCCGCCATGCGTCGTTGCAAATCCGCGCCATAGCTACAGCTATGGCTGTGGTCTGCGCCTGGCCTGACGAACGAATGCGTCAATTTCATTTGTAATCTCATTGACGGAACGGGCTACTGGCCACATGCCTCTGCGAAGGAATAAAGACATGAGTGACCTCCAGCAATCCGTCGACCGTATCCTTGAGCAGTACAAGGCAGCCGTACTTTCGCGTGACGTAAGTGCATTCATGCGGCTGTATGACCCGAAGGCGCGCATCTTCGATGCCTGGGGTAGCTGGGAATACGAGGGCTCAGCGCAATGGCAAATTGCCATCGAAGGCTGGTTCAGCTCGCACACTGCCGAGAAGTTCAAGGTAACGTTCGAAGATGTACAAACTCAAGGTTCGCGAGAATTCGCTGTCGTGAGTGCAACGGTCAATTACGCCAGCTTTTCTCCTCAAGGCGAGCAGACTCGAGCCATGCAGAACCGGATCAGTTGGGCCCTCCGAACAACCGGCCATGTTCTTCGCATCGTGCATGAACATACGTCCTTCCCTGTCGGCTTTGACGACCTGAAGGCCCTACTTCACAAGGAGTCGAAGCCTTGAGTCCGGGCGACCGAGTGACGCCTGAGCACGCGCTCAAGCGGCTCGCCAACGACAGCGGCTGCGATCACATGACCGGACTGCGCCGCCACGGGGTACCCTAGAGAGTCAGTACTCCGACGAACACACGCCGCGCGATCAGATCACCTCGTCAAGCCAACGCCCACACCGCCGTCATCGAAGGTCTGGCGCCAAACGCGGCCCACCAGGCCGCGACCTTGGGGTGCCGGTCGCGCCAGGCCAGCTCCGGGAAGCGCAGGTCCAGGTAGCCCAGCGCACAACCGGTGGCCACGGTGCCGATGTGCACCGTCTGGTCCAGCGCGGGCGTGCCGGCTTCCAGTGCAGCCAGCGCGGCGGCCACCTTGTCCAGCTGGGCACGGCGCCAGCCGGCCCATTGCAGCGCTTCGGGGCGCGCCACGTCTTCGTAGCGGGCCAGCAGGCAGGCGTCCAGCAGGCCGTCGGCCAGCGCCTGCAGCGCCAGCGCGTTCCAGCGGCCGCCGTTCTGGGGGAACAGCGCACCACCCCCGATCTGGTCGAGGTATTCACAGATCACGCGGCTGTCGTACAGCGCCTGCCCTTCGTCGGTGACCAGTGTGGGCACCTTGCCCAGCGGATTGGCCGCCACGATGGTGGCGTCGCGGTCGATCGGGTGCGCCTTGCTGGGCAGCAGCTGAATGCGGTCGACAAGGCCCAGTTCATGCGCGCAGGCCATGCACTTGCGCACGTAGGGCGAGGTGGCGGAGAAGAAGAGTTTCATGATGGTCGGGGATGGGTATCAGAGGGGTTTCGGAGGGGTGTCGGATGGCTGTTGTGCGCAACGACCACGGGACGCGTCAGCGCCCTTCAAACCGTGGCGGGCGTTTTTCCACGAAGGCCACTGCGGCGCCTTTGTGGTCTTCGGTCTCGAAGGTGCGCACCATGTGCACGGCTTCGGCGTCCAGCACGTCGGCCAGCGAAGCGCGCAGCCCCAGGTTCAGGTTGCGCTTCATGTAGCCGATGGCCACCGTGGGCAGCGCGGCCAGCTCGGCCGCCCAGGCTGCTGCAGCCTGCGCCAGCTGGGCGGCCGGCACGGCGCGGTTCACCAGGCCGATGCGCGCCGCCTCGTCGCCGCGGATTACCTGCCCGCTGAAGTACATCTCGCGGGCCCGGGCAGCGCCCACCAGATGCTGCAGGAAGTAGCTGCCGCCGAAGTCGCCCGACAGTCCGATCTTCGAAAACGCGGTGGTCAGCTTGGCGTCGTCGGCCGCGATGCGCAAGTCACAGGCCAGCGCCAGCGACAAGCCGGCGCCGGCAGCAGGGCCCGGAATCACGGCCAGCGTGGGCTTGGGCATCTCGTGCAGCCAGCGGCTGACCTCCATGCGCATGCGCAGATCGGTCACCTTCTGATCGAACGACATCGCGGCTGGCGCAGCGCCCGCCGCGCTTTTCGCGAAACCCTTGACGTCGCCACCCGCGCAAAAGGCACCACCCGCGCCCGTCAACACCACCAGCCGCACAGCCGGGTCCGCGGCCGCCTGCTGCAGGGCCTGGGCCAGCGCCTCCACCATGTCGCGCGTCAAGGCATTGCGGGCTGGCGGGCGGTTCATGGTCAGCGTGACGATGCCGCCTTCGACGCTGTGCAACAAGTCGGTGGTCATGGCGTTCTCCTTTGGCGCGGGTGACTTTGCTTTCAACCCGCTTCAAGCCACTTCAACCACCGATCAAGCGGGCTCTGGCTTCGGCGTATTCACGCTTGAAGCGGGCAACCAGCGCGGCCGCGGGCATCACTTCGCGGATGGCGCCGATGCCCTGGCCGCAGCCCCAGATGTCTTTCCAGGCCTTGGCCGCGCTGGCGCCTTCGCCGGTGGCAAAGTTCATCTTGCTGGGGTCGCTTTGCGGCAGGTTGTCGGGGTCCATGCCTGCGTTCCTGATGCTGCCCTTCAGGTAGTTGCCGTGGATGCCGGTGTAGAAGTTGCTGTAGACGATGTCGTCTGAATTGCACTGCGTGATCATCTGCTTGTAGCCGTCCACCGCGCGCGCTTCCTCGGTGGCGATGAAGGCCGAGCCGATGTAGGCAAAGTCGGCGCCCATGGCTTGCGCGGCCAGCACGGCGCCGCCCGACGAGATGGCGCCCGACAACGCCACCGGCCCACCGAACCATTCACGGATCTCGGCCACCATCGCAAACGGGCTCTTCACGCTGGCGTGGCCGCCGGCACCGGCGGCGACCGGAATCAAACCGTCAGCGCCTTTTTCGATCGCCTTGTGCGCAAAGAGGTTGCTGATGACGTCGTGCAGCACCACGCCGCCCCAGGCCTGCACGCCGCGGTTCACGTCTTCACGCGCACCCAGGCTGGTGATGATGATGGGCACCCTGTACTTGGCGCACACCTGCATGTCGTGTTCCAGCCGGTCGTTGCTCTTGTGCACGATCTGGTTGATGGCAAAAGGCGCGGCCGGTGACTCGGGGTGCGCCTTGTCATGCGCGGCCAGCGCTTCGGTGATCTCGGCCAGCCATTCATCCAGCTGCGCAGCCGGCCGTGCATTCAGTGCCGGCATCGCACCCACCACGCCCGCCTTGCACTGCGCAATGACGAGCTTGGGGTTGCTGATGATGAACAGCGGCGCGCCGATGATGGGGAAGGGCAGGTTCTTCAGAACCGGGGGCAGGTAACGGGCAGGTGCGGTCATGGGCCTGTGCAGGTGTGGGGTTGTGGAGTTGTGGAGCGGCAGGGATGGGTAGGCGGCGCGAGATGATGGAAAAGCAGGTCAACGCACAGATCAACGCGGGAATCACGGCGGGAATCACAGCGGAAATCACAACGCTTGTCAGCGCAAGCCGGGGGCCACTGTACCTGCTTCGAGCGCGACCGCCTGGCGCTACAGGCCTGGATGTTCGGCCCGGATGTTCGGCCCGGATGTGGAAAGCGCCGGGCTGATCAGACCTGCATCGCGTGGGCGCAGATGGCGCCCGGCGTCGTCATCCACACCTGCCCACGGTCGCGCGCGGCGGCCACGTGCTGCAGCGCGCGGCGCAGGTGGCGCAGGCGGTAGGGTTGGCCGACGATGTAGGGGTGCAGCGCAATGCCCATCACCAGCGCTGGCGCATGGGGGGCAGCGGTCTGCAGCAGCATCTCGTCGAGCTGGTCGATGATCATCTGCGCGAAGTCTTTGCCGTCCAGCTGGCGCGCCATGATCATCGGGATGTCGTTCAGCTCTTGCGGATAGGGCACGGCCCAGAGTGGCCGGCCGCTGCGCGTGCGCATCGGCAACGGCTGGTCGTCGTGGCACCAGTTCAGCGTGTAGCGGTAGCCGGTTTCGGCCAACAGGTCGGGCGTGTGCAGGCTTTCTGAAATCCACGGCGACAGCCAGCCCGCGGGTGCTTGTGCGCTGTGTGCCTGCATGCGGCTGCGGCATTGCAGCAGCAGCTCGCGTTCTGCGCTTTCTTCCAGCACGCCCTGGCGCTCGGCATTGCTGTGGCCATGGCCCACCAGTTCGTCGCCGCGCGCCACGCAGGCGGCCACCAGCTCGGGGCAGTGGTCATAGAGCGCGGTGTTGATCAAGGCCGCCGCGGGCAGGCCCAGACTGCCGAACAGCTCCAGGCAGCGCCAGGCACCCACCCGGTTGCCGTATTCGCGCCAGCTGTGGTTCAGCACGTCGGGCTGCGGACTGGCCGGGCCGATGCCGGCGCCCAGGCCTTCACCGAATGCGAAGTGCTCGATGTTGAAGCCCAGGTACACCGCCAGCCCAGCGCCGCCCGGCCAGCGGTAGGGCTTGCGGCTGGTGATGGCGCTGTAGTCGAAACGGCCGTGAGTGGGCAGCGCGCCGCTGTACTGGGCCGGCATCAGAGCACAGCCAGCCCGGCACGCACCAGCAGCCACTCGGCGCTGTCGTTCCACACGTCCATCTCGACGATCAGGCCTTCGCGCACCAGGTAGCGGTCGACATAGCGGTTGCCTTCGAAAGGCGTGCCATCGGGCCATTGTCCGTACAGCGTGCCCAGGCTGTAGACGACGGTGTCGCCCGGCGCACCAATTGGGGTACTGATGGTCACCGTTTCGGTGCGCTCGATGCGCTTCTTCACCCACTGGTAGCGCGCCTTGTTGAAGGCCGTGGCGTCGGACGGGGCTTGCATGGGGCGCCCGCCAGTGAAGCGGATGCGCAGGCCCGGCGCGGTGTAGCGGCGCGCGCTGTCGGGGTCGGGGATCATCACCAGACGCAAGAACTCGTCCACCACTTCGGCAGGCGTGGCGGGTTGGCGTGCGGTGGTCGATGCGGCGTCTGACACAGGCGGTCTCCCGGCCGGCGGCAGGGGCCGGCCCATGCAGAAGATTGTGCCCGTCGCGGTTGGGCTTCAGGCGCTCCGCATGCGGGGTGCACGCGGCGTACACGCGGGGTGCACGCGGGGTACATGCAGGGTGCACGCAGGGTGCACGCAGGGTGCAGCAGCCGCGTCAACAGAACCTGCTCAGGCGGCCACCTCCACGTTGGAAGCCCGCGCCACCGCGCGCCACGAATCGAGCTGGGCTTTCACCAGCTGCACGAAGTCGTCGCCGAGCAGGTTCGGGCTGCGCGGCAGGGTCTGCAGGTCTTCGAAGCGCGCCATCATGTCGGGGCGCGCCAGCATCTCGGGGATCAGCGCCGTCAGCTTCTGCGCGATGGGCGCCGGCAGGCCCTTTGGCGCCGACAGGCCGAGCCACTGCGAGCCGGTGAGCCTGGCGTAGCCCAGCTCTGCAAAGGTGGGGATGTTGGGCAGCGCCGGCAAGCGCCTGGGCGTGGACACCGCCAGCGCTCGCAACGAGCCGGCCTTCAGCGTGGCCACGTTGGTGGTGATGGGGTCGAACACGCTGTCGATGTGACCACCGTTCAGGTCTTGCATGGCCGGCGCGCTGCCCTGGTAAGGCACATGGTCGTGCATCGGGGCGCGGCCTTCGATCTTCAGCAGTTCACCAAAGAGGTGATTGGCCGAACCGATGCCCGAGGTGCCATAGCGCACAGCCTTGGTGCGCGCGGCCGTGACGTACTGGTCCAGCGTCTGATAGGGCGATGCGGCGCGCACCACCAGCACCATCGGCGCTTCCACCAGCATGCCCATGTGGGCGAAGTCGGTCAACGCGTCGAAGGGCATGGTGCGGCGCGTGGCAGCGGCATACACATGCACGGCGGCGTGGCTGACCAGCAGCGTGTAGCCATCGGCCGGCTGCTTGGCCACGTAGTCGGTGCCGATGACACCACCGGCGCCAGGCCGGTTTTCCACCAGCACCGACTGGCCGAGCGCCTGCGACAGCATGGGCGCCATCAGGCGCGACACCACGTCCACCAGCCCGCCGGCCGGAAACTGCGCCACCAGCTTGATGGGGCCGCGCGAAGGCCATGCGCTCTGGGCGCGCACGAAGGCAGGGGCGGCAAGCAGACCGGCACCGGCGGTGAGAAGTTGGCGACGTTTCAATTCAGGCTCCTGAAGCGCGCGAGGCGCAGGGGGTTGTTGATGGCGGGCGTGGGCGGCCCGCAGACGAAACCGCCTCTGTTTGCAAGAAGGGTGCCACCCGGCAAAACCGGCCGACAGCATCAGCGCGCCAGCCAGATCAAGTTTTCTCGGCGCCGCTCAGCTTGGCCGGCGCACCGTCGAAAGTGACGAGCCGCAACTGCCACGCCTTGCGCGCCATCTCCGGCACCACACAGTCGGAAAAGCCCGACACCGGCTGGGCTCTGAAATGCGTCACTGGCGGCCCGAGAATGGTGCCGCCATCAGGGAGCCAAGACATGAACACCCAGGTTACCGAGCAGTTGCGTGCCTGGCTGCAAGCCGGCCAGATTGACCAGGCCACCTACGACCAACTGCTGGGCGACCTGCGTGCTCAGGTTCAGGGCAGTGGCGCGCTGGCACAAGGCGACCGCGCAACGGCTGTGGCAACCGCCGGCGTGGCGATACGCGGTGACAGCCATGCGCCCATCAACACCGGCGTGCAACTGCACCTGCACCAAACGCCCGACGACGGGCCCGCGGCGGCACAGAGTGACTCCCTGCGCCAAGCCTACCTGCGCCGCGTGTGGTCGGCCTGCGACCGGCTGCAACTGGTGGGTGGTGACGTGCAGCACCCCATGCGGCTGGGGGCCGTGTACACCGCGCTGCTCACCACCTTGAACACCGGCGATCTGCACAGCCCAAACAAGGCCCAGCGGGACTTGCCGCACACCCTGGGCCGTGAACAACGGCCGCGCGCGCTGTCTGCCGTGGCCGCGCTGAACCACCACCGCCACCTGGTGCTGCTGGGTGGCCCCGGCAGCGGCAAGAGCAGCTTCGTCAACTACGTGGCCCTGTGCATGGCCGGCAGCTTGCTGGGCAGTGTTGCACCGCACCCCGAGCCCAACCTGCACACCCTTGTGCAGCCCTTGCCACCCGCCGACGAACGCGACGACCAGTGGCTGTTTGAAGAGCCGCCAAAACCCGGCCAGCCACAACCCTGGAACCACGGCGCGTTGGTGCCGGTGCGCGTGGTGCTGCGCGACCTGGCCGCGCAAATGCCCGTGGGCACACCGGGCGATGCAGGCACCGTGTGGCGTTACCTGCAGGCCGACCTGGAAAGCGCAGCCCTGGGTGAATACGCCGCTCTTTTGAAAGACGAATTGCTGCAGCACGGGGGCTTGGTGCTGTTTGACGGCATGGACGAAGTGCCCGAAGCCGAGCAGCGCCGGCAAGCAATACAGCAAGCCGTGCTGGGGTTTACAGAAAGCTTCTCCAAATGCCGCGTGCTGGTGACCTGCCGCACCTATGCCTACCAGAAGCAGGACTGGAAGCTGCCCGGGTTCACCGCAGCCCCGCTGCGCCTGTTTGCCTGGCCGCAGATCAAGGCCTTCGTCACCGCCTGGTACCTGCACATGGCGGCCACCTGGCCTCTGGCACCTGAAGAAGCCCAGGCACGCACCGAAGAACTGCTGCGGCGCTTGCAGGCCAACCCCCGCGTGGCCGAACTGGCGCGCTACCCGCTGCTGCTGACGCTGCTGGCGCGTGTGCACGAAGCGCGCAGCGGCGACCTGCCCACCAAACGCGAAGCCCTGTACTCCGAAGCCGTGAAGCTGCTGCTGGACGACTGGGAACGCTCCAAACGGCAGGCGCAGCCGCAGGCCGCCGCCCAACTGGGCCAGCCCAGCCTGAGCGACCTGCTGAAAGCCGACAGCGGCCAGCTGTTGCAGCAGCTGTACCGGCTGGCCTTTGATGCCCACCTTCAACAAAAAGACCTGCAAGGCACCGCCGACATCCGCCCCGCCGACGTGGTGGAGGCGCTGATGCGCGCCAGCGGCCAGCGCAGCGACGTGAACCCGCTGCAACTGCGCAACTACCTGCAAGACCGGGCCGGCATCCTGGTGGAAACCGGCGTGGGCTGGCTGCAGTTTCCGCACCGCACTTTTCAGGAATATCTGGCCGCCTGCCACCTGGCCAACGACGGCTTTCCGCACCAGCTGGCCCAGCTGCTGTGTGCCCAGCCGGAACGCTGGCGCGAAGCCACGCTGCTGGCGGCTGCGCACGCCGCGCGCGGCAACCGGGCGCTGCCCACCTGGGCGCTGGTGGACGCGTTGTGCCCAACGCCGCTGCCCGAGGGCTGCACTTCTGGCGCAGCCTGGGGCGCGCTGCTGGCAGGGCAGGTGCTGGTTGAACTGGAAGTTGCCCACAACCCGGCGCCTGAACACCAGCACAAGCTGAACCGCGTGCGTGAAGCGCAGTTGGTGTTGATGCGCGGCACCTTGCTGCCGGCGACCGAACGAGCGCTGGCAGGCCGCACGCTGGCCGCGCTGGGCGACCCCCGGCCCGAGGTGATGACGCTGGCCGGCATGCAGTTCGCGCATATACCCGCCGGGCCCTTCCGAATGGGCAGCGAAGAAGAACGCGACAGCAAGAGCCGAATCCACACGCTGGATTTGCCAGCAGACTTCTGCATGGCGCGCTACCCCGTCACCGTGGCGCAATGGCGCGAATACCTGAACGCCAGCCGGGCGCAACCGCCAGACCCGCGCAGCACACAAGGCGACGGCAACCTGCCGGCGGCGTACATCAGCTGGCATGAAGCACGCAGCTTTTGCGCCTGGCTCAGGCAGCACTGGCAAGGGCTGCTGCCTGAGGGATGGACCGTTGATCTGCCCAGCGAAGCCGAGTGGGAAAAGGCAGCACGCGGCGGTTTGCAGCTTGCCACTGGAGCTGCGGTGCTGGCACCCCCGCAAACCATCCAGCGAGTCGTTTCCAACCGCCCCCCAGTGGGGCCCAACCCGTGGCCGGCAAGGGCCTACCCCTGGGGCGACGCTTTCGACAACGACAGGACCAACACGGTTGAAGCGGGCATCCATCAGCGATGCGTAGTAGGCGCTTTTGCGGGCGGCGCATCGCCTTATGGTTGCGAAGACATGGCCGGGCAGGTTTGGGAGTGGACACGCAGCGCTTTCATGGCATACCCGTACCGGCTGAAAGACAAGAGCCGGGAACCTGCCAATCCCAAGCGGAACACTGAAATGATCGTGCGCGGCGGATCGTGGGACGACGCCCGTGTCTTCGCCCGCTGTGCCTGCCGCCTCCGCCTCAGCCCCGACAACCGCGAGTACTACTTGGGCTTTCGTGTGGTGTTGCGTTCTTCCCCTGTTTCGTAGCTCGGCGCGCCGCCCACTCTGGACTCTGGATGTCGGGTGCTCCGCCCTCTGGAGGGGGGGGCGGGGGAGCCCGCCCCCGCGCCGCGCGCAGCGCGGTCTTTCAGTCTGGGTCTGTGGGCGCATCACCTCGCAGCGGCCACCGGCTGAAAACCTGCTCACGCAGACCCCAAGTATTTCCATGGCTGGCGTGGTTCACCCAGCCCTGCACGCTGCTGTCCAACTCGGCAAAGCTGATGCCACCGCTGCGGTAGGTCTTCAGCAGCGCCCGGTAGTGGCGGCTGACTTGCGCCGGTGTTGAACAGCCTTGCTGCAGGGCGGCCAGCGGGGGAAGTCTCCCCCGCACCCCCTCCAGAGGGCCGAGCGCCCGATATTCAGAGGCCAGAGTGGGCGGCGTGCCGAGCGACTAAACAGGGGAAGAAAGCAACACCATACGAAAGCCCAAATCGCTGCCGCGGTCGTCGGGGTGGACGTTGATGCGGCAAGCACAGCGGGCGAAGTCGAGGGAGTCGTTCCACGCCCCGCCGCGCACAAGCCTGGGGACCGCATCACCGCCATCCAAGGCCTCAAAACGCTGCTGGCCGGCAACGGGTGGGTAGGCATTCAAAGCGCCATCATCGACAGCCTTCCAGAGGCTGCGCGTCCACTGCCGCACGTTGCCCAGCATGTCGTGCAGCCCGTAGCCGTTGGCGGCAAAACTGCCGACCGCCATGGTTGCAAACGGCCCGGTGTCCCCGTAGTTGGCGCGCTCGGGGTCGACTTCGTCTCCCCAGCTGAAGACCCGGTCTTGCAGGCCGCCCCGGGCAGCCTTTTCCCATTCCAGTTCGCTGGGCAGGCTGACCTGAAGCTCGCCTTTGCCGAGCGCGCCCCGCAAAGGCCAGCTGGCCCATGCCGGGTCGTTCAGCAGACGGTCCTGAAGCCACGCGCAGTAGGCCAGGGCCTCATGAAGGCTGACGTTCTCCACCGGGTGGTTGTCGGGGCCGCGCAGCGCATCGGGGTCGGCCAGCGCCCGGCCACTGGCCTGCACAAAAGCCCGAAACTGCGCCACCGTGACGGCGTAGCGGCCGATGTGGAAAGCGGGGGTAGGGCTGATGGTGTCGTTGATCTCGCGGTCGGGAACTTTTTCCTTGATGGCCTTTTGCGTGTGTGCACGCAAAGCACTGCGGGTGCCGACACAGAACTGCGGGTCGGCAGCAACAGCCACGAAGCCCAGCATCGCGTCGGCCGGCAGGTGCAGGCGCTGCGCGTCGAAGCGGGGGTCGCCCAAGGCCGACAACACCTGGCCCATGGCTGCACGTTGCGGGGCCGCTGCGCCACCATCGGCCGGGTGCAAGGCCAGGCCCGCCACCAGCCACTGACGCACACGCACGCTCACGGCCTGGGTGCCATGGGTTTGGTTCAACTGCACGGGGCCCAGCTCTTGCAGCATCAGGCCCGCCAGGTGCGCGCGCGCCCAGTGCGGCGGCTGCAGCGGCTGCAGGGCGGCTGCAGGTTCGCAGGCGCCTATCAATTCGTCGGCAGCGGCAGCGCCGCGTTCGGCCCGCGCCAGCCGGGCGGCCAGGGGCAACACTTCGCGCCAATGGCCTGGCGCTTTTTGCGCCAGGCGCCGGCATTCACTGGCAAAGCCGTTCACGCCTTGCAAGTAGCCAGCAGCCATGAACTCCTGAAACGTGCGGTGCGGAAAGGTGAACTGCGGTTCTTCGCGGCCTTCACGCGCGCCCAGGCCCACCAAAAGGCCGGCGCGGCGTTCAATGAAGGCCAGTACTTCGCGCGCCTTGTCCAGGCTGCCGCCCAGGTCGTGGCTGAAGGCGCGCAGCAAGCGGGCTTCGCCGATGTCGGCCACGCCGTCGTTGCCCTCGTTGGCTTCATGCACGTCAAAGGCCAGCTTTTCAAGCGTGATGCGCAGGTGGCGCAGCGTGAGGCCGGGCACACCGAGCGCCGTCAACAGTGCGCGGTCGTCGCCGACGTCTTTGTTCCAGCGCTCCAGCAGCAGGGTGACGGTGTCGTCGTACAGGTCCACGCGGTCGTCAGGCAAGCGGCCACGGTTGCTGTGCAGCGTGGCCATCAGCGTCAGCAGCAGGGGGTTGCAGGCCAACGGGCGCAGGTCATCGCGCCGGTAGGCGCCCAGCAGGTCGTCGCGCTTGGGGTTGGCCGTCGCGGCTTTCTGCCAGCCCTTCTTTACCAGGGCGCGGTACCAGGCCTTGATGAACGTCGCGATCTGGTCTTCGTCCAGGTCAGCCAGCTGATAGATGGCCTTGTGCGCGTCAGCGCCGCCGGGGAACGCGTAGGGTCGCGCGGTGAGCAAGAAGCGCGAATGTTCGCCCACCGTTTGCATGAATTCCTGCACCGCGGCCAGCACGCGGCGGCGGCGCGTGTCGTCGCCGCATTCGTCCAGGCCGTCAAACAGCACCAGCGCACCGTGTTCACGGGCCACGCGCTGCACCACCTTCACGGCGCTGGCGCTGCTGCTCCAACCCGCGTCTTTCAGCTCTTGGCCAATGAAAGACCACAGGTCACCGGCGCGCAGCGTTTTGTTGCTGCCAGCATGCTTTTCAGCAAACTGGCGCAGCACCACGCGCACCGGTAGCAGGGCGCCGGCTTGCCAGGGTTTGCCCAACAGGGCATCGGCTTTGGCGCGGCCTTGCCAGGCCTGGGCCAGCGACAGCAGCACATGAGCGCCAAAGGTGCTTTTGCCGCTGCCGGGCGCACCCAGCAGCGTGAGGCAGCGGTGGCTGGCCAGGGCTTCGATGGCGGTGGCGGGTCTGAATTCGCGTTCCTCGTCGCGCTGGCCGGGCTCGGCCAACAACAACATGCCTCCCGGGTCTGCGGCCTGAATCGCCTTCGCGAGCGTGGTCTTCTCGGGCAAGCGAAACGTGGTGTTCAGCGGCACATAGATGTCCGCCAACTCCAGCGGGTCTTGCCGCGTCTGGTCGGGGCTGGCGTCGATGTCACCCAGCTTCAGGCCGGCCAGGTCCAGGCTCAGCACGTGCAGGTAACTGGCCAGTGCCAGGGTGGCGTGCTGCGGGTCTTCGCCCTGCACCGTCATGTGCTCGATGAGCTGCACAAAGTCGCGGCCGATGACGTGGCCCTCGGCGGTGGTGACCGACTGCTTGAAGACCGCCCCGCCGCCAGTGTGCAAGGTGGGCGCGGCCGGGCCGGCACGGCGCTGGGCGGTCTAGCGGGCTGGCGGCTTGGGCGGTTCTGCGGAAGGCGCGGCCTTGCCCGGCCTTCCTGCCTGCGCCAGCCTGGTTTCGCGAAGGGCCCTGAGCTCGGCAATCTGGCGGTCCAGTTCGTCGAGGCTGGCGTCGAGCGGTGCTTTTTTCTTTCCGCTCATTCAGCACCCCCCGGCTTGCCACGCCAGCGCGCCAGCAGCGCTTGCACCGCCGGGCCTGCGACGCCTGCCAGCAGAGGCGAGGCAAAAGCGCTGGCTACTGCAGCCGCACCAGCAGGCACCAGGTCCACCAGGCCTTCGAGCAGGTGCTTCACCAGCCCAGGCTCGCGCTGCGCTTCGGGCTTGCAGACTTCGGCTTGCAGGCCCTGCATCAATTCAGCCACCAAGGGCTTGGCCTGGCGTGATGCTTGGGCCTGCAGTTGGGCCAGCAATTGGGCCTGCAGTCGGGCCAGCAAGGTGGCCAATTGCTGGTCGATCTGCGCAAGGTCGCCGCTGGGTGCGGCATGCGAGGCCGCCACTTCGATCTTGTCGCGCCCCACCACGTCACGCCCAGCGTTGACCGCGCCAAAGAACACCGCGCCGCCACCGGTGCTGCCGGTGTACACCGGCGCGTGGTTGCTGCCGCCAATGACCACAGCCCCGGCACCCGCCGCCTGCGCGCCGGCACCGACGGCCTGCACCTGGTAGCCCGCGCTCGCCTGCGGGGCCGCGTTGTCAGCGGCGGCTGCTTGAACAACACCCGCGTCGCGCAGCTTGTCGAGTTGCTGGTTGAAGTGGTCCAGCATCTCGGCCACGTGTTCGTACGGCTGGGGCGGAAACTGGTCCAGCTGCGCCAGGTGGGCCTTCAGGTCGCGCACGGTCTGGTAGTCAGGCCCCCATGCTGCCGGGTTGGCGGGTTGCTTGAAGTAGATGTAGATGCGGGGCTTGCCGGTAACGTTGAAATGGCGCAGCGCCGTTTCAAGCTCTTCGCGCGAATACCTGCCCACTTTGGTATGCACCAGCAACACGAAGATGTCGGTTTGCTGGATGGCCGCGTTGTATTCGTCTTGCGAACGGGTGCGCGACAGGCTGTCGATAAAGTCTTCCCACACCTCCACATGCAAGAAGATGCCGTCGGAGTGCCACTGCTTGTTCTTGTTATTGACGCGCAACTGGAACAGCGCCCGCTCAGCGCTGAGCTCCGACGACGAGGCCAGAAAGATGCGGGTTCGGATGGGCATGCTGCGCAGCGAGCCGTCAAGCCGGGGACACCAGGCGGCCGTGCGTCAGGTCCCCATGCCCGGCCAGGATGCCGTTGATCGATAGGTCTTCATGGATGCCTTCCCAGTGAATGCCGCGTGGGCTGGGCTCGAACTGGGCGCGCTGCTCCGGGGTGGCTTGCAGCAAGCGCGGAAACCAGGCCAGGGGTACGGACAACACACGGCCGTCGTCCAGGTGCACCCACAGGATGTTGTCATCGAAATGCACCGCCTTAGCCGAAGCAGCCATGCCAAGCCCTTTCAATCATCCCGCTGGAAAGATTCTATTCAAGGGTTGCCACAAAGGCAGGCCACAAAGGCAAGGCCAGCCGTCCCCTGCCGGGGCCTACCCCCCAGCGCGCTTGGCTTGCGGGTGGCCGTGCGCCTGCAGCCAGGCCAGCACGCGCTCGGCGTGGTCGCCCTGCACTTCGACCACACCTTCTTTCACGGTGCCGCCGCTGCCGCAGTGGCTGCGCAGCTGTTTGCCCAGCCCTTCCAGTTCGGCCAGCGGCAGCGGCAGGCCGCGCACCAGGGTCACGGTCTTGCCGCCGCGGCCTTTGCTTTCGCGGCTGACACGCACCTTGCCGTCGCCGGCCGGCAGCGCCGCCTGCAGCGCGGCGCAGCGGCAGTCGGCGCGCGCCTGCCGGCATTGCGGGCAGGTGCGGCCCTGGTCGGTGGAATAGACCAGGCTGCTCAGCGACGCCAGCCCGGAAGCTGCAGATGGCGAGACGGGGCGCTTGCTGGCCATGTTCAGACGGACTGTTTGGGTTTACGGCCGCTGGCGCGTACGCCGGCCTTGGGTGGCCGGGGGCCGGCACGGGTGCTCAGCACGCTGCCGTGCTGCTGGCACCAGGCCAGCGCAGACAGCAGGTTGTCGCGTTCGATGTCCAGGCACAGGGCCCAGCGGGCGGCGTCGGCGCCGCTGGCAGTGGCCTTTTCTGCCTGCAGCGCCAGCGTGTGGAAGCGCACCCGGTGGCGCTGCCGCACCGCCACCCCGCAGCGCCTGCGCCAGCTGCAAAGCCAGGCGCGTCTTGCCCATGCCGCCCATGGCCACCAGCGTCAGCTGCCGGTTGCCTTGCAACTGCGCCGCCGCATCGGCCAGCTCGGCCTGGCGGCCTACGAAGGCGGTGCGCGGCTCGGGCAGGCCGGGCGCGGCCGGGCTGTCGGTGTGCAGCGGGAGCACAAACCGGCAGCCCAGCCCGCCGACGGTGGCGATGGCTGCCTTGCCCAGCGCCTTGCGCAGCTGCCACACCGCCACGTGCACGTTGGCCTCCTCCACCACCACAAGGCCCGGCCACACGGTGTCGAGCAATGCTTCCTTGGTCACCAGCTCGCCCTGCCGTGCTACCAGCGCCAGCAGCACGTCCAGCGCACGCGAGCCCAGGGGCACGGTGCTGCCTTGCGACAGCAGCACGCGCTCGGTGCTGCGCAGTTCGAAGCTGCCGAAACGTACAACAGGCTGCAAAGGGGCTCCCGGCGAAGGGGGCCATTTTGGCGCGAGCCGGGGACCCCCGGGGCGGCGCCGGCAGGCTCAGTGTTGGCTGGCTCGACGCCGGCAGGCTCAGAGCTGGCAGCACTCGGCGCCAGCAAGCTCAGCGCTGGCAGGCTCACGCCACCCAGCTCAGCGCTGGCAGGCTCGGCGCAGCAAGCTCAGCGCTGGCAGGCTCACGCCACCCAGCTCAGCGCTGGCTGGTGTCGCCCGCCGTTGGCGTCGCGTCAGGCTGCGGCGCGTTGGACGACAGCGCTTGCGGCTCCACTTGCTGCAGCTGCGCCTGACGGCCGGCCAGCACCGCTGCCAGGCTGCCGACTGTCGCCGCTGGCGCGGCGCCGGCCGCCTGCGCCGTGACGGTGCGCGAGGTCGACACGCTGACTTCACGCCCCGCCAGCGCACCGGCCAGCGCACCAGCGCCCAGCACGCACAGCAGCGCCGATGGGAACCCGGTGGCGATCTTCAGCAGCAAGGGGCTGGGCGGTGGGTCTTCCAGCTCCAGCATCATCTCGTGCACCAGCTTGGCATGGGCGCGGTTGCCCGCGGGCCGTGTGTTGCGGGTGAACAGGCGGCGCAGGGTTTGTGACAGTGGATGCATGACAGAGACTCCAGCCTGGTTGCTTGACGAAACGGT
>JBBQMM010000037.1:0-16140 GCA_038328935.1 Burkholderiales bacterium | reverse complement strand
GACCTACAGCAACGACGCCAAAGTGCGCTGGCTGGGTGTGCCTGCTGCGTTGATAGAACAGCACGGCGCCGTCAGCGAAGCCGTGGCGCTGGCGATGGCCCGCGGCGCACTGCTTGGCGCGCAGGCGCAGTTGTCGGTGGCTGTCACCGGCATCGCCGGGCCCGGTGGCGCGGTGCCCGGCAAACCGGTGGGCACGGTGTGGCTGGCGTGGGGCACTTCGCAGGCGCTGCAAGCCGAGTGCTTGCACTTGCCGGGTGACCGCGACGCCGTGCGCGGCGCCACCGTGCATGCCGCGTTGCAGCGCTTGCTGCACACCGCTGCTGCATAGGGCTTCGGCAAAAAGCTGCTGCAAAAAACTGCTGCACACCGCTGCTGCACACCGCTACTGAGCTGAATGGGCCTGCACATGCCGAACTCGCGCCATCCGGTCTTGCTCAGCGGCAGCTTCGACGCCGGCGAGCATGCGAAGTGGCTGCAGGCGCTTGAAGCCGCGCTGCCCGAAGTGCAATGGCTCGACCCGCAGCAAGCGCGCGGCCAGGCGCGGTCCGTCAGCGCCGCGGTGGTGGCCAATCCCGCACCCGGCAGCCTGCAAGGCCTGCCGGCGCTGAAGCTGGTGCAAAGCCTGTGGGCCGGCGTTGAGCGGTTACTGACCGACAGCACGCTGCCTCCCGCTGTGCCCATTGCGCGCATGGTCGACCCCGCCATGACGGCCGCCATGGCGCAGACCGCGCTGTGGGCCGTGCTGTCGCTGCACCGCGGATTCTTCGACTATGCCGATCATCAACGGGGCTGCCGCTGGCAACCACACGCGCAGCGCCGAGCCGACGAGGTGCCCGTGCTGGTGCTGGGCCAGGGCGAGATGGGCCGGGCGGTGGCGGCAGCGGTGGCTGCCCAGGGTTACCCGGTGCAGGGCTGGCAGCGCAACGGTACGGCGCTGCGCGGCCTGCTGCAGCAGGCCGCAATCGTCATCAACCTGCTGCCGCTGACGGCCAGCACGCGCGGGCTGCTCGACGCGGATTTCTTCAACGCGCTTCCTTCACAAGCCTGTGTGGTGAACCTGGCACGCGGCGCACATCTGGTGGACCACGACCTGCTGGCCGCGCTCGACCGCGGCCACCTGCAGCGGGCCGTGCTGGATGTCTTCAACACCGAACCACTGCCCGGCGACCACCCCTACTGGCAGCATCCGCGGGTGACGGTTTTGCCACACGCAGCCGCCATGACCGATGAGCGCAGCGCAGCGGCCGTGGTGGCGCGCAACCTGCGCGCGCTGTGGGCCGGGCAGCCGCTGCAGCATCTTGTTGATCGGACGCGAGGTTATTGAGGTTTGCGGCGCTGTGCGGTGGCGCGCCGGTCACCCGGGGTGACGGCAGCCTCAAACCACACGGTCCCGTATGGTCAGGCCGCTGCGCCCGGGTTGCGCCTCAGTCGCGCCTCAGCCGCGCCCCACCTGCATGGCACCGCGGGCAGCGCACACCGGCAGACCCAAGCTCAGAGCGACCGCAGCGCCAGGTCGTTCAGCGCCGGTCTTTGCAGCGCCAACGCCTTCAGCGCCAGCTGGCGCAGCGCCTCCCAGGCGTCAGTGGGCCAGCCAGGGTGCACCAGACCCTTGATCACGCCATCGCACTCGCTGGCCGCACGCACCAAGCGCGCCAAGGGGGCACTCTTGAGCTGGGGCAGCAGCCGCTCGAACAGTCTTTCCTTGCCGCCCCAGGCCCGCGCTTCGCGCAAGGCCATCGGCATTGGCTGGCCGTTGTCCAGCGCCACACGCGCGCGCATCAGGCCGCGCATGTCGTCGGCCAGCATCCAGTGCAGCCGCGCCGCCGCTTCGCCTTCAGCCTGCAGCCCCGCCAGCACACGCAGCGTGCGCTGCACGTCGCCCGTCCACAGCGCCTGCACCAGCTTGCTTTCATCAAAGCGCGCCACGTTGAGCACGGCCGACTCCACCTGCTCAAAACTCAACTCGCCCGCCGGATGCAGCAGGGCCAGTTTCTGGATCTCCTGGTGCGCCGCCAGCAGGTTGCCCTCGATGCGGTCGGCAAAGAAGGCCAGGGTGCGCTGGCCCTCTTCGCCCGCGCAGACCCGCTGGCCCTGCCGCGACAGGCGCGTCGCCAACCAGGCCGGCAGCGCGGGGCGCTCGATGGTTTCCACACGCACCATCACGCCAGCGGCGTCGAGCGCAGTAAACCAGCCGGACTTGGTCTGCTGAAACTCCAGTTTCGGCAACTGCACCAGCGTCACGACGTCGGGCGACAGGTCCTGGCAATAGCGCTGCAAGGCCTCGCCGCCGTCCTTGCCCGGTTTGCCCGAAGGCATGCGTATCTCGATCAGCTGCCGTTCGGCAAACAGGCTCATGGCCTGCGCGGCGCCCAGCACCGCGCTCCAGTCGAAGTGCGCGCCGCTGACCGTGAACACCTTGCGTTCGCTGCAGCCGCTGGCGCGCGCGGCGGCACGAATGGCGTCACCCGCCTCTTGCGCCAGCAGCGTCTCGTCGCCGTGCACGGTGTACAGCGGCTTGAGCTCGCGCGCCAGCTGCGCTTGCAGTTGCTCAGGCTTGATCTGCATCGAGATCCCGGTCAGACCACCACTGTGGCCAGGCGCCGCATCACCTGGGCCACCACGTCGGCCTGCATCTCGCGGTACAGCTCGGCTTCTTCGGCCTCCTTGGCCAGTGCTGCCGTCTCGCTGTAGCTGAGCTCGCGCTTGGCCAGCAGCTCGGCGCGCGGCACCAGTTCGCGGCCGCCAGGCGTGGTGACGCGGAATCGAAACATCAACCGCAACTGCAACTCGCGCACCTGTGCCGCCGAGGTCTGCGCCACCACGCTGCGGTCGCGGCGGTCTTCCAGCACGTGCAGAACCACTGCCGCCCGGGCCTCGTCCTGCACCACCAGCACCTGGGTGCCCAACTCTCTTCGAAGCTGTTGCGCCAGCGCAGAACCAGCAGAAAAACCCTTCAACGCGATGCTGGCAAAGGCCAGGCGGGGCGGCTGGCGCAACTGAAAACCGCAGCCCGCCAGCAGCGGCACGGCGCCCAGCGCCATCAGGCCCAGGCAACAGCGACGGTCATGCACCGGCAGCCCCGAAAGTGGCGCTGAGAGCGGCGCAGAGATCGGCCTTTCAGACCACCACATTGACCAGGCGGCCCGGCACCACCACCACTTTCTTGGCCGATTTGCCTGCGGCGAACCGCAGGAACTCCGGGCTTGTCAGGGCCGCCGCCTCGATTTCATGTCGCCCCGCCATGGCGGGCACGCGTATGGAGCCGCGCATCTTGCCGCCCACCTGCAGCACGAGCTCGATCTCGTCCTGCTCGAGTGCCGTTTCGTCCACCCGGGGCCAGGGTGCATCGATGATTTCGCCCATGGCCGCCGCGAAGCCGGCTTCGCGCCACAGGCCGTGCGAAATGTGGGGCGCCGCTGGATAGAGCGCGCGCAACAGCAGGCCATAACCCTCACGCAGCACGGCGTTGTCGGCCGCTGTGTCAGCCAGCCTGGCATCGTCCAGCGCGTTGAGCATCTTCATCGCGCCCGAGACCACGGTGTTGTACTGCATGCGGTCGTAGTCGTGGCTGACCTGGCGCAGCAGCAGATGCAATTCGCGCCGCAGCCCGGCAGCCGCGGCACTGGCGCCGTCCAGGCTGTGCGCGGCCGACTGCAGGCGCGGCTGAAAC
This sequence comes from Burkholderiales bacterium, assembly GCA_038328935.1. Taxonomy (GTDB): domain Bacteria; phylum Pseudomonadota; class Gammaproteobacteria; order Burkholderiales; family Burkholderiaceae_C; genus Rubrivivax. The sequence goes on along the minus strand of JBBQMM010000037.1, from coordinate 12,470 downwards.
TTCACACCAGCCGCCCAGACCCGGCGCAGAAAGCGGAAACTGCCCTCGGCGCCCGAGTCCGACCAGGCCGCGCTCTGGTCGGGCGGGCCGGCGAACATGCTGAACAAGCGCGCGGTGTCGGCGCCGAAGCGCGCCACGATGTCGCGCGGCTCGACCACGTTGTTCTTGCTCTTGCTCATCTTCTCGATGCCACCCAGTTGCACCGGCAAGCCGTCGGCCTTGGCCGTGGCGCCGATGGGCTGGCCCTTGTCGTCGGTCTGCACCTCGACCTCGCTGGGGTAGAACCAGCGTCTCTTTGCAGTTCCGTTGCCGCTGGTCTCTTCGCGGTAGAACGACTCATTGAGCAACATGCCCTGTGTGAACAGGTTCTTGAACGGTTCGCTGAAATTGACCAGGCCGCGGGGCTTGCCGTCAGGGCCGGTGACCTGGATGTCGCGCATGGCCTTGGTCCAGAAGCGTGCGTACAGCAGGTGCAGCACGGCGTGCTCGATGCCACCGATGTACTGGTCCATCGGCATCCAGTAGTCGTTGCGCGCATCGACCATGGCGTGGTCGCTGTCGGGGCTGCAATAGCGCATGTAGTACCACGCGCTGTCGACAAAGGTGTCCATGGTGTCGGTTTCACGCCGTGCCGGCCGAGCGCAGCGCGGGCACGCCACGTTCAGGAAAGCGGCACACTGGTTCAGCGGATTGCCGGCGCCGTCGGGCATCAGGTCTTCGGGCAGGAGGACCGGCAGGTCTTTTTCGGGTACCGGCACGCTGCCGCAGTCGGCGCAGTGGATGATGGGAATGGGCGTGCCCCAGTAGCGCTGGCGGCTGATGCCCCAGTCGCGCAGGCGCCAGGTGGTCTGCTTCTGGCCCAGCCCCCTGGTGTGCAAGGCGGCGGCGATGGCGTCGACCGCGGCCTTGTGGCGCAGGCCGCTGTAGCTGCCCGAATTGACCGTCACGCCCTGGCTCTTGTCAGCGTACCAGTCGTGCCAGCGGGCGTAGTCGAAGTGCTGGCCGTCCAGGTGCACCACCTGCAAGATAGGCAGGTCGTACTTCAGCGCAAAGGCGAAGTCGCGCTCGTCGTGCCCAGGCACGCCCATCACGGCGCCGTCGCCATAGCTCATCAACACGTAGTTGCCCACCCACACCGGCAATTCCTCGTCGGTGAGCGGGTGCCGCACCACCAGCCCGGTGGGCATGCCCACCTTTACACGCGTGGCCATCTCGGCTTCAGTGGTGCCGCCCTTCTTGCACTCCTCTATGAACGCCGCCAAACCAGGTTGCCACTGTGCTGCGTGCGTGGCGAGCGGGTGCTCTGGCGCCACGGCACAGAAGGTCACCCCCATGATGGTGTCGGCACGCGTGGTGAAGACGTGCATGCGGCCGTCACCGACGAGATGCCCGTCGGCGCCGCGGATGTCATGCGTGAACGCAAAGCGCACGCCCTCGCTCTTGCCGATCCAGTGTTCCTGCATCAGACGAACGCGTTCGGGCCAGCCGTCCAGGTAGTGCGGCGAGGTGCTGTCGTTGACGCCGGCAAGCAATTCGTCGGCGTACTTCGTGATGGCCAGGTAGTAGCCGGGGATCTCGCGCTTTTCCACCAGCGCACCGCTGCGCCAGCCGCGGCCGTCTTCCACCTGCTCATTGGCCAGCACCGTCTGGTCGACCGGGTCCCAGTTGACGATCTGCGTCTTCTTGTAGGCGATGCCTTTTTCCAGCATCTTCAGGAAGAACCACTGGTTCCACTTGTAGTAGCTGGGGTCGCAGGTGGCGATCTCGCGGCTCCAGTCCAGGGCCAGCCCCAGCGGCTGCATCTGGCTCTTCATGTCGGCAATGTTCGCGCGCGTCCACTTCGCAGGCGCCACCTTGTTTTCGATGGCCGCGTTCTCGGCCGGCAGGCCGAAGGCGTCCCAGCCCATCGGCATGAGCACGTTCATGCCCTTCATGCGCAGGTAGCGCGCCATCATGTCGTTGATGGTGTAGTTGCGCACATGGCCCATGTGCAGCTTGCCGCTGGGATAGGGCAGCATGCTGCAGGCGTAGAACTTGGGCGCATCGCTGCGCTCACGCACGCGATAGGCGTCGGTGGCTTCCCAATGCGCCTGGGCGGCGGCTTCGACCTCGGCGGGGGCGTATTTTTCGTTCATCGCGCCGATTGTAGGTAGCGCGGCGCGCCAGGGCAGCGTCAGCGCAGCACGACATCAGCACCGCTGGCAGCCGCTCACGCGGCGCGCTCGCTTTGGTGTGGCAGTGTTCATGATCCGGGGCGCTGCCCCGCATCATGGAACTTATCGTGCAGGCAGCTCGGTGACGAAGCCGATGCGTGACAGGCCCGCGGCCTGCACCGCGCCTATCAGGTCGGCGACGCGGCCATAGGGCACCCGCGCGTCGGCACGCAGCTGCACTTCGGTCAGCGGCTGGCGCGCGGCGGCAGCGCGGGCGCGCTCGACGATCTGCTCGCGCGTGGCGGGCTCGTCGCCCAGGTACAGGCGCCCCTGGGCATCCACGGCCACCAGCAGCACGGCGGGCAGGTCGGCGCCCACCGCAGCGCCTTCGGTCTTGGGCAACTCCAGCGCCAGGCGCGAGTTCATCAGCGGCGCGGTGATGATGAAGATCACCAGCAGCACCAGCATCACGTCGATCAGCGGCGTCATGTTGATGTCGCTCATCGGCCGCGAGCCGGGGTTGCGTTCGAGGCGACCAAAGGCCATGTTCGCGGCACTCCTCAGGCGGCGTCGCGCGAACGCCCGGCGCCTGCATGGGCGGTGGCGTCCAGCACCATTTCGCGCAGGTCGTGCGCAAAACCCTCCAGATCGGCTTCGCAAGCCGCCACCCGCTTGCCGAAGACGTTGTAGGCCAGCACCGCAGGCACCGCCACGGCGATGCCCGCGGCCGTCATCACCAGCGCCTCGCCGATCGGGCCCGAGACCTTGTCGATGGTGATGCTGCCGCTGGCCGCCATGGCCGCCAGCGCGCCGTAGATGCCCCAGACGGTGCCGAACAAACCCACGAAGGGCGCCGTGCTGCCGATGGATGCCAACAGCACCTGGCCCCACTGCAGGTGCGCCAGGCCGCGGTGCAGTGCATCGCGCAGGCGCCTCGTGAGCTGCGACGCCGCCAGCCCGGCACCTTCCAGCGTGCCGGCGTCGGGCCTGGCCAGCGCGGCATCCAGCAGCGGCAGCAGCACGCGCTCGCGGTCCATCGCGCCCAGTCGGGTGCGGCCTTCGTCCATGCCGGCGGCCGCCCAGAAGGCAGGCACCGCGCGTGCGATGTCAGACGCCGCGCGGCGCAGCAGCCAGGTCTTCCAGATGATCAGCACCCAGGCTGTCACGCTCATGGCCAGCAGCAGCAGCGCCACCGTGCGCGCGATGCCGTCGCTGGCCGCCCAGAATTGCATCAGACCGTGGTTTTGCATGCGGGGTAGATGAGGGCTTGGCTGCTGGGCTGGCGGGCTGACGGGCTGGTGGACTATCGGGCTGGCGGACTATCGGGTGGTGGACGGTTAGCGGCGCTCAGCGCAGCCCCAGCACGTCTTGCATGTCGAACAGCCCCGGCTGGCCGCGCCCGGCCAGGAAGCGCGCGGCACGCAGGCTGCCTTCGACATAGTTGGCGCGGCTGCTGCTCTTGTGCACGATCTCGATGCATTCACCGGTGCCGGCAAACAGCACCTTGTGTTCGCCCACGATGTCGCCACCCCGCACGGTGGCGAATCCGATGCTGCCCGGTGGGCGCTCGCCGGTGTGGCCGTGGCGGCTGAACACTCCCTGCTCGTCCAGCGTGACGCCGCGCGCGCGCGCCAGCACCTCACCCATGGCCAACGCCGTGCCGCTGGGTGCATCCACCTTGTGGCGGTGGTGGGCTTCCAGCACCTCGATGTCGTAGCCCTCACCCAGCAAGCGCGCCGCCTGCTCCAGCAGGCGCAGCATCACGTTCACGCCGACGCTCATGTTGGCCGCGAACATCACCGGCACCTGCCGCGCCACCGCGGCGATCTCGGCCTTTTCGGCGGCCGAGAAGCCCGTCGTGCCGAGCACCACGGCCACGCCCAGCCGGCGGCATGCGGCCAGGTGCGCCAGGCTGCCCTGCGGGCGCGTGAAGTCGATCAGCACTTGCGCACCCCGCAGCCCGGCGTCGATGTCGGCGCTGATGGGCACCCCGCTGGCCAGGCCCAGTGACAGGCCGGCGTCCTGCCCCAGTGACGGGCTGTCGGCCATTTCCAGCGCGCCGCTGAGTTTCAGATCAGCGGCGCCCAGCACGGCCCGCACGAGTTCGCGCCCCATGCGCCCGCTGGCACCCGCAATGGCAATCTGGATGGGCAAGGCCGACTCCCGGGTGTGCGGCGGCTTCGCGACCGCGTGTCAGCTCTTTTCAAGCGGCGGGTAGTCGCGCACCGGGCCCATGGGCTCGGGCGGCACGGTCTCGCGCCTGGCGGGCGGCGGCAGCGCCTTGCGCTCGTCCTCGCTGAGCTCCAGCTTCGGCGCCCGCGGATCCTTGATGCGGCTGATCGAGGCCACGAAATCGCGCTCCGACGGCAACTCCGGCGCAAGCACCGACTTGACGACATCACCCTCGAACTGCACGATCACGCTGCGCCTTTGCTCCTCGGCGCCCGGCCGGCGCAGGGTGAAGATGTAGTCCCAGCGGTTGGCATGGAAGGGGTCGACCACCAGCGGCGTGCCCAGCAGATCACGCACCTGCAAGCGGGTCAGGCCCGGTTTGAGCAGCGCCGCCTGCTCTTTCGAGATCACGTTGCCCTGCACGATGTCGATGCGGTAAGGCGTGATGAAGCCAAGAAAGGAGTCGGTGCGCTGCAGCGATTCGCAGCCGGCCAGACTGGCGGCGACCGTGAGCACGCTGAGGGCAGAGACGACGCGGGTGTATCGGGGCATGGATGTGAACCGGATTGGGCGGCAGCTGCCAACGCATGTGCCTGGGGTGATGGCTGACCTGAATGCGGGACTGCACCCCGAAAGCGCAAAACGACCCGAGCCGGGCCGGGCTGAGCGCGCGCAGTGCCGGTGTACCGAACTGCACGCAGGCTGGCTATGATTGCCATTCTATCGGTGGCTTGCTTCATTCGAGCCCTGCTGCCCGAAGAGCCAGACCCGAGGCCGCCGGAAGAGCCCGTCGAAAGACCCCCGCCGGAAGACCCCGACGAACGACACCGCCCAACCACCGCCAAGCAAAGGCCAGCGCTTGAAGCACGCCGACGAACTGAAGAGCAGTGGCCTGAAAGCGACGCTGCCGCGCATCAAGATTCTGGAGGTCTTCGAGCGCACCGAACGGCGTCACATGACTGCCGAGGACGTGTTCAAGGCACTGCTGAGCGAAGGCTCCGATGTCGGCCTGGCCACGGTGTACCGGGTGTTGATGCAGTTCGAGCAGGCTGGTTTGCTGACGCGCAGCAACTTCGAATCGGGCAAGTCGGTGTTTGAACTCAACGCCGGCGAACACCACGACCACCTGGTGTGTCTGGACTGCGGCCGGGTGGAAGAGTTCTTCGACTCAGAAATCGAATCCCGCCAGCGGACGGTGGCGCTGGCGCGAGGCTTCGAATTGCAGGAACACTCGCTGTCGCTCTATGCGCGCTGCAGCAAGGTCGCTTGCCCGCACCGTACAAGTTCAGCCCAGGCGGAGCGACCTGCCGGCGCCTGAACGCGCGTCTCGATGCGCATATTGCTGCGCTGAAACGCTGGATCAGGAACGTGCGCAGAGACCGCGAGCTAGTCGCGGTCGCTGGCCTGCATGGCCAGCTGATGGCGCTTGATGAATTCCTGGTAGGTATCGATGCCACGCAATTGCAGCACGGTGTTGCGCACCGCCGCCTCGACCAATACGGCCAGGTTGCGCCCTGCGTCAACGGCGATGATCACCTTGCGCACCGGCAGGTCCAGCACTTCCTCATACAAAGGCTCGTGCGGCAGACGGTCGAAGTCACGCTCCATGGTTTCCTTGCGCACCAGGTGCACGATCAGCTTCAGACGCATCTTGCGACGCACCGCTGTCTCGCCGAAGATGGCCTTGATGTCGAGCAGGCCGATGCCGCGCACCTCCAGCAGGTTCTGCAGCAGCTCCGGGCAGCGCCCTTCCAGCGCGATCTGCGAGATGCGGTAGATGTCCACCGCATCGTCGGCCACCAGACCATGCCCGCGCGACACCAGTTCCAGGCCCAGTTCGCTCTTGCCCAGGCCCGACTCGCCGGTCAGCAGCACGCCCAGACCGAGGATGTCCATGAACACACCGTGCCGCGTCGTGCGCTCGGCAAACAGCTGCCCCAGGTAGCCACGAACGACGTCGATCACATGGCCTGCTGACTCGGTCGTGACGAACAGCGGAATCTCCGCCCGGTCGCACATCGCCACCAGGCGCTGCGGTGGCGTCTGGCCGTCGGCGACGATCAGCACCGGCGGCTCCAGCGTCACGATGCGGGATATGCGGCGCTCCTGGTCTTCCGGTCCTGCCTCCAACAGGTATTGCACTTCGCGCACACCGACGATCTGAACCCGGTAGGGATGGATGTAGTTCAGGTAGCCCACCAGATCGGCGGCCGAGTGGGCGTCGCGCACCGCGGCTTCGTCGAAGCGGCGCTCGGGGTGCCCCTGGCCGGCAATCCAGCTCCAGTGCAAGGCATCCCTGTGGACTTCGAACAGCGCCTCGGCGCTGATGGAGGTGGGTTTCATGTGCCGGCGTTGCCGTGCCTTTGGGCCCTGGCGGGCCGCCGCGAGGGCTTCTTCATGCCACCGACTTGAGGGGTTCCCAGTCGGCAATCAGCTGGTGCAGCTTGGCAGTGTCGGGCTCGGTCTTCAGGCGCTCGCGCAACTCGCGGTCCGACAGCATTTCTGCAATTTCCGACAAGATTTCCAGATGCCGCTGGGTGGCGGCTTCAGGCACCAGCAAGAAGATCAGCAGCTTGACCGGCTCGTCATCAGGCGCGTCGAAACCGATCGGCTGCGTGACGCGCACGACGGCCGCCAGCGGATTCTTCAAGCCCTTGATGCGGCCGTGGGGAATGGCCACGGCATGGCCCAGGCCGGTGGACCCCAGCCGTTCGCGCGCGAACAGGTTGTCGGTAACCACGCCCCGCGCAATGGCGTGCTGATTTTCAAACAGCAGGCCTGCTTGCTCGAAGACGCGCTTCTTGCTGGTGGCATCCACCTCGAGCAGGACGTTGGCGGGTGGCAGGATTGCGGCGAGTCGGTTCATGGGACCATTCCTCTGGGCTGGGTCAGCCGGCCGCCCACCGTCGGGCGGCCCCTGCCCGACGGGCACATGCGGCAGGAAGCTCCAATCATCATAGCAATGGGGCCGCACAGTAAGACGTTCGGCAGCACCCCGAAACAGGTGGATTCCGGGCTTTCACCCGAAAATTTGCGGCGCCGCAGCAACAATGGGTTCAATATGCAAAACGGCCCCGGAGGGCCGCGGCGTGCCGGGATTCGCCGACGCTCAGAGGGTGGTGGAGGCTGCGCGCTTGAACGACGTGTGGTGGTGGTTCTGCACACGGTCCTTGTGGCGCATGACCTGACGGTCGGCCTTGTCCATCAATTGATCGATGGCGGCATACATGTCTTCATGCGATTGCTCGACGAAGATGTCGCGGCCCTTCACGTGCAGCGTCACTTCGGCTTTCTGCCTTCGCTCCTTCTCCTTCAGCTTTTCTACTGTCAGCAGCACGGTAACGTCTACGACCTGGTCGAAATGTCGCGTCACGCGGTCCAGCTTTGTGAGCACGTACTCTCTCAAAGCAGGTGTAACTTCAAGGTGATGGCCGCTGATCGTCAAGTTCATCAGAACCTCCTTTACGAGGATGGGACAGAGATACCGGCAGGCCTGACCGCCGGTCACGGGAGAACCGAGGAAACAATGGGGGTGGGGGTTGAGGACAGGGGTGTGGCTACGGACGCGGTTGAGCAACCGCCAGACCAGTGTGCTACCGAAGCCGGCGCGTGACAAGCATCGGCAGTGAATACAGACTTGCCCAATGCGGGCTTTCGTCGCACCCGGGTGCGGAACGAGCGTCGAACCCGCAATGGGTGGTCGCCACCGGCCTCCCTCTGCGCAGGCCTCCAGCAAGTCACAAAGCGTGCACTTCGCACGACACCGCAAGGCAAAGACGCAACGACCCCGTCGCTAGAATGGGCCGCAATCCCCAAAAGGAACAGGATCCCGCGGCCAGCGCCGTGACAAAACACCCATGAAGCTCATCGGTTCACTGACCAGCCCCTATGTGCGCAAAGTGCGCATCGTCATGGCCGAAAAGAAGCTCGACTTCCAGCTACTGCTGGAGGACGTCTGGGGCACCGATGACATCCTGAAGAGCAACCCGCTGGGCAAGGTGCCCTGTCTGGTGATGGAAGGTGGCGAAGCGGTCTTCGATTCCCGCGTCATCGTCGAGTACCTCGACACGCTGTCGCCGGTGGGCAAGTTGATACCGCCGCCGGGGCGTGAACGCATCGAAGTGCGTACCTGGGAGGCGCTGGCCGATGGCTTGCTGGACGCCAGCATCCTGGCCCGACTGGAAGCCACCTGGGGCGGGCGCAGTCCCGAGCAACGCTCGCAGGCCTGGATGGACCGGCAGATGAGCCGCGTGTCGGCTGCGCTGAAGGCGATGTCGCAAGGCCTGGGCGACAAGCCCTACTGCTCAGGCACCTACTTTTCGCTCGCCGATGTGGCCGTGGGCACGGCGCTGGGCTACCTGGACTTTCGCTTCCCGACCATCGACTGGCGCAGTGATCATCCGAATCTGCTGCGCCTGCACGACAAGCTGGCGTCGCGCCCGAGCTTCATCGACACGGCGCCTCCAAAGGCCTGAGCAGCTGACCGGCTGACCCGGTTGACCGGTTGACCGGCTGACCGGCTGAGCACAGTCTTGCGCCCCGCGCCGCTCATTCGGCCGGCATGAAGCTGACCGTCTGTGCCAGCGGCCAATACAGCCTGAATATGTTGTGCGGCCAGTCGGCACGCCCTTCGATGGCCGCCGTGAGCGCGCCGGGCTTCACGAAGGGCAGTTGATTGGCGAGCAGCCGCACGTCGTGATCCGAAGCGCGGCGCACGATGTGCGAGGCATTGACCTGGTTGGGGTGGTCCAGACCACAGGCCTGCACCAGTTCTTGCAAGGCCTTCAACGTGTTCTGATGAAAACGCCAGACGCGCTCGGTTTTGTCAGGCACCACCAGCGCTTTTTGACGTTGCGGGTCTTGCGTGGCCACACCGGTGGGGCAGGCGCCAGTGTGGCAGGTCTGCGCCTGCAGGCAGCCGAGCGCGAACATGAAGCCACGCGCCGAGTTGCACCAATCGGCGCCCAGCGCCATGGCGCGCGCGATGTCGAATGCGCTGACGATCTTGCCGGCACAACCGATCTTGATGCGCCGCCGCAGGCCCAGCCCGGTCAGCGTGTTGTGCACCAGCAGCAGCCCTTCCTGCAGCGGCGTGCCCATGTGGTCGGTGAACTCGAGCGGCGCCGCGCCGGTGCCGCCTTCACCGCCGTCGACGACGATGAAATCGGGCAGGATGCCGGTTTCCAGCATCGCCTTGGCCAGCGCGAACCATTCCCAGGGGTGACCGATGCAGAGCTTGAAGCCGGTGGGTTTGCCGCCCGACAGCCTGCGCAGACGCTCGATGAAATGCATCATCTCCGTCGGTGAGGAAAAGGCGCCGTGGCTGGCAGGGCTGACGCAGTCCACGCCCACGGGCACTCCGCGTGCAGCGGCAATCTCGGAAGTCACCTTCGGGCCGGGCAAAACGCCACCGTGGCCGGGCTTGGCGCCCTGGCTGAGCTTGATCTCGATCATCTTGACCTGCGGGTCGCGCGCGTTCTGGGCAAAGCGTTCGTCGCTGAAGCTGCCGTCGTCGTTGCGGCAGCCGAAGTAGCCGCTGCCGATCTCCCAGATGAGGTCGCCACCATGCACCCGGTGGTGCTGGCTGATCGACCCTTCGCCGGTGTCGTGGGCAAAGTGCCCTTTCGCGGCGCCGCCGTTGAGCGCCAGGATGGCGTTGGCGCTGAGGGCGCCAAAACTCATCGCCGAAATATTGAAGACGCTGGCGTTGTAGGGCTGGGTGCAACTGCCGCTTGCGCTGCCGATCTCGACACGAAAGTCATGTGAGGACAGCTGGGTCGGAGCCAGCGAATGGTTGATCCACTCATAGCCGCTGGCGCCCACGTCCAACTGCGTGCCGAAGGGCCGCTTGTCGCCCTCGCCCTTGGCGCGCTGGTAGACCAGGCTGCGTTGCTGGCGCGAAAACGGTGCTGCCTCGTGGTCGCTCTCGATGAAGTACTGGCGGATCTCCGGCCGAATGAACTCGAGCAGGAAGCGCAGATGTCCGATGACGGGATAGTTGCGCAGCACCGAATGCCGCCGCTGCCGCGTGTCGCGCCACCCCAGGCCGACCAGGAAGACGCACACCAGTGCGGGCAGGCCCGCAGTGCCGCCGATCACATAGAACAGCGCGAAGAAAAGCGCGAGCGCCGCGCTGAGCATCCAAACCGTGTAGCGCACCGGAAAGTGCTGGTCCAGGCGATGCAGCCATTCGTGCATGAGCACTCCCCTGCTGGCGGCATGCGTCATGCCACTCGGACCATCATCGTAGTGACGCGCCGGTCGAGCCAGGCTCGGAGCAACACGACGATCAACGGCCATTTCGCCGCCGGCGCCGCGTGGCGGCATGCCGCGCACCCGCCATTGCGGCGCACGTTGCGGCGCAGGCGGCGCTGTGTATACTTTTTCTTCAGCGCTGATTTGCTCCGGCTTGCGGGCGCTTAACAAATGCCGCTAAACAGGGGCCGCCTGAAAGTTCAAACAGAACCCGGTGGCCGCTCGACAAGGCGGCGCCGGGTTTTTGCATTTCATGGCCACACTGGGACGGGTAACTCCTCAAGACATGCACTTCAGCGAGCCGCTGGCGCTGAAGAGCGGCGCCGTGCTGCCGGCCTACACGTTGCGCTTCGAAACCTATGGCGCGCTCAACCCCTCCTGCAGCAATGCAGTGCTGGTGTGCCACGCCCTCAACGCCAGCCACCACGTGGCCGGCACGCATGTCGACGGCAGCGTGGGCTGGTGGGACAACCTGGTGGGCCCCGGCAAGCCGCTCGACACCAACCGCTTTTTCGTCATCGGCGTCAACAACCTCGGTTCTTGCTTCGGCTCCACGGGTCCGACCGACTTGAACCCCGCCAACGGCCGCGTCTATGGCGCCGACTTCCCGGTGGTCACCGTGGAAGACTGGGTGGAAGCCCAGGCGCGGCTGGTGCACCGCCTGGGCATCACGCAACTGGCAGCCGTGCTCGGCGGCAGCCTGGGCGGCATGCAGGCCCTGGCCTGGACGCTGCAACATCCCCAGCGGCTGCGCCACTGCATCGCGGTGGCCACCGCGCCCAACCTGAGCGCGCAGAACATAGCCTTCAACGAGGTCGCGCGCCGCGCCATCGTCACCGACCCCGACTTCCATGGCGGCCACTACCTCGAGCAGCACACGCTGCCCAAGCGTGGCCTGCGCGTGGCGCGCATGATCGGCCACATCACCTACCTCAGCGACGACGCGATGGAAGCCCGGTTCGGCCGCGAAATGAAGGGCGCTGAGCCGGGCTACAGCACGCTGGACATCGAATTCCAGATCGAAAGCTATCTGCGCCACCAGGGCGACAAGTTCAGCGAGTACTTCGACGCCAACACCTACTTGCTGATCACGCGCGCGCTCGACTACTTCGACCCCGCCCGTGACCACGGCGGCAGCCTGGCGGCCGCTTTCACCAGCGCACGCGGCACGCATTTCACACTGGTCAGCTTCACCACCGACTGGCGCTTTTCGCCAGCGCGCAGCCGCGAGATCGTGAAGGCGCTGGTGGACAACGGCATCGACGTGGCCTATGCCGAAATCGAAGCGCCGCACGGACACGACGCCTTCTTGCTGGACGACCCGCGCTACCACGCGCTGATGCGCGCCACCTTCGAACAGGTGGCCGCGCATGTCTGAGCGCAAGGACCTCGAAACCATCGCCAGCCTGGTGCCCCGCGGCAGCCGTGTGCTCGACCTGGGCTGCGGCAACGGCGAACTGCTGAGCTGGCTGCAGCAGCACAAGGGCTGCAGCGGCTACGGCATCGAGATCGACGACGCCAATGTGCTGGGCTGTGTGCAACGCGGCGTCAACGTCATCCAGCTCAACCTGGAAGAAGGCCTGGCGCTGTTCGACGACCACAGCTTCGACGTCGTGCTGCAGGTGGACACGCTGCAGCACCTGCGCAACACCGAGCTCATGCTGCGCGAAACCGCGCGCGTGGGGCGCATCGGCATCGTGGCGTTCCCGAACTTCGCGCACTGGCCCAACCGGCTGCATGTGTTGACCGGCCGCATGCCGGTGACACGCACGCTGCCCTACCAGTGGTATGACACGCCGAACATCCGCGTCGGCACCTATGCCGACTTCGAAGTGCTGGCCCAGCGTTGCGGCCTGACCGTCACCGACAGCTTCGGCTTGCAAGGTGGCC
>JBBQMM010000036.1:0-16511 GCA_038328935.1 Burkholderiales bacterium | reverse complement strand
CAGCACCGGGATCTGCGTCTCGGTGAGGGCTGCGATCTGTGCCGTGCTCAGGCTGGCAAAGGCGCTGGTGCCCATGGCCACGATGGCCGAGGTCTGCAGCGCAGCGATGTTGTCGGCGGCAAACGCAGCCAGTTGGCGCGTGTTCAGCGCGGCCACGTCTTCGGCTTCCATGGCCGCGGCCTGCATCGTGGTGAAGGCGGCCACTTGCGCGGTGTTCAGCGCTGCAAATTGCGCGGTGGTCAACGCCACCACGGCTTCAGCCGTCATGGCGGCAATCTGAGCCGTGCTGGTGGCGGCCATCTGTGCGGTGCCCAGCGCAGCGGTTTGCGCGGTGGACAGCACTGCCAGCTGGGCGGTGGACAGGGCGGCCAGCTGCGTGGTGCTCAAAGCCACCAGGTCCACGGTTTCCATTTCGGCCAGTTGCGTGGTCGACAACGCGGCCATCTGCGCGGTGGACAAGGCGGCCACTTGTGCGGTGGTCATGCCGGCCACGGCAGCGGCGCTCAGGTCCACCATCTGCGCGGGCTGCAGCGCACGGATCTGTGCCGTCGACAGCGCGGCCACGTCGGCAGTTTCCAGGCCCGTGAGTTGAGTGGACGTCAGCGCGGCGATCTGCGCCGTGGTCATGGCGGCAAACTGTGCCGTGCCCAGCGCGGCCAGGTCGGCGGCCTCCAGGCTGGCGATCTGCCCGGTGGTCAGCGCAGCCACCTGGCGCGTGGTCAGGTTGGCCAGCTGCGCGGTGTCGAGCGCGTTCAGTTGGCTGGTGCTGAAGGCGGCCAGCGCGCCGGTGGCCAGCGCGGCCAGGTCGGAGCTGTCCATGCCGGCGATGGCGTCCACGTTGATGGCGGCGGCTTGGGCGCTGCTCAGCGCGGCAGCTTGAGCGGTGGTCAGGCCGGCCAGTTGCGTGCCGCTCATGGCGGCCAGGTTGTCGGCGTCCAGCGCACGCAGTTGTGCCGTGGACAGGGCGGCCAGGTCGGCGGTCTCCAGCGCTGCGGCTTGGGTGGTGGTGATGGCGGCGACTTGCTGCGTGGTCAGCGCAACGAACTGCGCCGTGCCCATCGCGGCCAGGTCGGCAGCTTCCAGCGCGGCGATCTGCGCCGTGCGCAGGCCCGCCACCTGGCTGGTGGTGAGGGCGGCGGCCTGCTCGGCCACCAGCGCTTCCATTTGCGAGGCAGACAGCGCGCGCAACTGCGCGCTGCTCAGCAGCGCCAGGTCGGCGGTCTCCATCAACGCCAGGTCTTCGGCCTCGATGGCGGCGATCTGGGCGGTGGTCAGGGCCATCACCTGTGAAGTGGTCAGGGCAGCGACGGCAGCACCGGTCAGACCAGCGATGAAGGCGGTGGACAGCGAGGCAATCTGCGCCGTGCTCATGGCCGCCAGATCGCCTGCGTCCAGCGAGGCCATCTGCGTCGTCGTCAGGCTGGCCAGTTGCGCGGTGGTCAGGCCCGACACCTGCGTGGTGCCGAAGGCGGCGATGTCGTCGGCGTCCAGCACTGCGAACTGCGACGACGACAGGGCGCCGATCTGGCCCGTGGTCAGCACGGCCAGCTGCTCGGCGGTAAGGCCGTTGATCTGTGCGGTGGACAGCGCGGCAAATTGCGAGGTCGTGAACGCCGCGATGTCGGCCGTTTCCATCGCAGCCAGGTCGGCGACCTCGATGGCGCGCACCTGGCCGGTGCTCAGCGCGGCCACCTGTGCCGTCGTCAGCCCCTGCAGCTGCGCGCCTTCCAGCGCGCTGATCTGGGCACTGGTGAGCGCACGGATCTGTGCACTGCCCAGCGCGGCCAGGTCGGCCGTGTCGAGCTGCGAAATCTGGGTCGTCGACAGCGCGCGGATCTGCCCCGTGCTGAGCGCTGCAAACTGCGCCGTGGTCAGCGCGTTCAGGTCGGCAGGCTGCAGGTTGGCCAGCTGGGCTGAGCTGAGCGCGGCCACCTGGGCGGTGGTCAGCGCCGCCAGTTGCGAGGTCTCCAGCGCTTCCAGCTGCGCCGTGCTGAGTGCGCGCACGGTGGCGGTGGCCATGGCGGCGAGAGCCGTCGTGCCCAGTGCCGCGATGGCTTCGGCATCCAGGCCCCGCACCTGGCCGGTGCTCAGGGCGGCCAGCTGCGAAGTGGTGAGGGCGGCGATCTGCGTCGTGCCCAGCGCGTCGATGGCGTTGCTGCTGAAGGCGCGGAACTGGTGCGTGTCGAGCGCGGCCAGGTCGGCCGTGTCGAGCCCGGCCACTTGTGTGGACGTCAGGCCTGCGATCTGCGCCGTGGCGAGCGCAGCGAACTGCGCCGTGCCCAGGCTGGCAAGGCTGCCTGCTTCAAGTGCCGCCAGTTGGCCGGTGGACAGGGCAGCCAGCTGCGTGGTGCCCAGGCTGGCCAGTTGCGTGGTGGTGAGGCCGCCCATCTGGCTGCTGCTGAAGGCGCGCAGCTGCTCGGTGTCGAGCGATGCGAGCTGGCGGGTGCTCAAGGCGGCCAGGTCGGCGCTTTCGATGGCGCGCAACTGGCCGGTGCCCAGGGCTCCGAGCTGGAGGGTGCTGAGCGCCGCGATCTGGCTGCTTTCCATGCCGGCGATGGCGCCGCTGGACAGGGCTTGCACCTGGTTGCTGGTGAGCGCGGCGATGTCGGCCGAGTCGAAGCTGCC
This sequence comes from Burkholderiales bacterium, assembly GCA_038328935.1. Classification (GTDB taxonomy): domain Bacteria; phylum Pseudomonadota; class Gammaproteobacteria; order Burkholderiales; family Burkholderiaceae_C; genus Rubrivivax. The sequence continues at coordinate 13,886 of JBBQMM010000036.1, read as the reverse complement.
GAGCTGTGCGCTGGTGATGCCGCGCACCTGCGCCGTGCCCAGGGCCGCCAGCTGGGCGGTGGTCAGCGATGCCAGGTCGGCACCCGACAGGCTGGCCACCTGGGCGCTGGTCAGCGCCGCAATCTGTGCCGTGCCCAGGGCAGCCAGTTGGGCCGTCTGCAAGCCATCCAGTTGCTCGGTGCTGAGCGACTGCATCTGGCGGGTCGTCAAAGCCACCAGGCTGGTCGTGCTGATCTCCGCCAGTGCGCTGCCGTCGATGGCGCGCAGCTGCGCGGTGGTCAGTGCCGCCAGCTGGCTGGTGCCCAGCGCGCTGAGTTGCGCGGTGTTCAGCGCACCGATACCGGCGCTGCTCAGCGACACCAGCTGGCTGGTGCCGAGCGCGGCCAGATCGGCTGTCTCCATGGCGCCGACCGTGGCGCTGGCCAGGCTGGCCGTCTGCGTCGTGCCCAAGGCAGCAATCTGGCTGGTGACCAGCGCGTTCAGGCCGCTGGTGCCCAGGGCGGCCACCTGGCCGGTGCTCAGGGCGGCCACCTGGCTGGTGCCCAGGGCCTGCAATTGCGCGCTGGACAGCGCGTCCAGCTGGGCCGTGCCCAGCATGCGCAGCTGGGCGCTGCCCATCACTGCAACGTCGGCCGTTTCGAGCGCGGCGATCTGTGCCGTGCTCAGGCTGCGTACCTGCCCGGTGCCCAGCGCTGCAGCCTGGGCGGTGGTCAGTGCGGCGACGGAGCTGTCGCTCAGCGCGTCCAGCTGGCTGCTGGTGAGTGAACGCACGGCAGCGGTGGACAGCTGCACCAGGTTGGCGCTGTCGATGCCGGCGATCTGTGCGGTTGTCAGGCCGGCGGCCTGGGCGTTGGTGAAGGCGGCAAAGGCCCGCGTGCCCAGCGCATCGAGCTCGGCTTCGCTGAGGCTGGCCAGCTGGCTGGTGCGCAGCGCGGCGAACTGGCTCGACGACAGCTCGGCCAGCACCGTGGTGCTGAAGGCGGCGAACTGCGTCGTCGACAGGGCCGCCAGTTGCGCCGTGCGCAGCGCGCCCACCTGGCTGGCGTCCAGCACTGCCAGATCGGCGCTTTGCATCGCTGCGATCTGGCCCGTGGTCAGCGCCGCCAGCTGGCTGGTGGTGAGTGCCGCCACTTCAACCGTCGTCAGAGCGGCGACCGAGCTGTTGCTCAGGCCGGCGATCTGTGCCGTGCCCATGGTGGACAGGTTGCCGCTGGTCAGCTCCGAGGCCTGCGAGGTGCTCATCGCCGCCACCTGGGCCGACGTCAGCGCGCTCACCTGGCCATTCGTCAGCGCGGCCACCTGGGCCGTGCTCAGCGCTCGGATCTGTGCCTCGGTGAAGGCTGCGATGTCGGCGGTTTCCATCAGCGCCAGGTCGGCAGTTTCAATGGCGCGGACTTGCGTGGCCATCAGCGCACGCACCTGTGCCGTGCTCAGCGCCTGCAAGTCGGCTGCGTCCATGCCGGCGATGGCGGCGGTCGAGAGGGCTGCAATCTGGCCCGTCGACAGGGCTGCCAGGTCGCTGCTTTCCATGCCCGCCACCTGCGCGGTGGTCAGCTGTGCAATCTGGGTGCCGGTGAGCGCCCGCTGCTGGGCCGACGTGAGGTCGTTGAGGTTGCTGCCCAGGCTGTTCAATTGGCTGCTGCTGAGCGCGGCAATCTGTGCCGTGCTCAGCTTTTGCAGCTGGCTGTCGGACAAGGCTGCCAGCTGGTCGGTCTCGAGCGCGCGCAGCTGTCCGGTGCTGAGTGCCACGATGTCGCTGGACGTCAACGAGCCCAGCTGCGTGCCGGTCAGGGCCGCCACCTGCGAGCTCGTCAACGCGTTGAGCTGCGTGCTGGTGAAGGCGTCCAGCGCGCCGGTGTCGAGCGCGGCGATGGCGCCCGTGCCCAGGCTGCGTACTTGAGCGGTGCTCAATGCAGCCAGCTCGGCAGTGCTGATGTCGTTGATCTGCGCCGCGCCCAGGCCGGTGAGCTGGCCGGTGCTCAGCGCGGCCAGCTGGATGCTGGTCAGGCCTTCCAGCGCCGCGATCTGCGACGACGCTAGCGCATTGATCTGTGCCGTCGTGAAGGCGGCAATTTCGGTCGTGCCCAGCGCATCCAGTTGCAGCGTGCTCAGTGCCCGCATCTGGGTGGTGGTGAAGGCGGCCAGGTCGCGCGTTTCCATCACCAGCAGATCAGCGGTCTCGATGGCGCGCACCTGCGCGGTGGTGAGGGCTGCCACCTGGCTGGTGCTCAGCGCCTGCAGGTCGGCAGCGTCCATGCCGGCGATGGCGGCGGTGCTGATGGCGCGCAGCTGGGCCGTGGTCAGTGCGGCCAGGCTGGCGGTGTCGAGGTTGGCCACCTGGGTGGTGCCCAGCGCGGCGATCTGGCCGGTGCTCAGCGACGCCAGTTGCGCGCTGCTCAGCGTGTTCAGGTCGGCGGTGGCCAGGGATGCCACCTGCGTCGTGGTCAGCGCGCGCAGCTGGGTGCTGGTGAGGGCGCCGAGTTGCGATTCGTCCAGCGCGCGCAGCTGGTTGGTGCTGAAGGACTGGATCTGGCCGCTCGTCATGGCGGCCAGGTCGGCCGTCTGCAGGGCCGCCACGTCGGCGGTTTCGAGCGCGCGCACCTGGCTGGACGAGAGCGCGGCCACCTGGGCCGTGGTCAACGCCTGGATCTGCGCCGTGTCGAGCGCCACGATGGCGGCGCTGGACAGCGCGCGCAGCTGCACAGTGTCGAGTGCGGCCACGCTGGCGGTGGACATGCCGGCCACCATGGTGGTGCTCAGGCTGGCCACCTGGCCGGTGCTGAGCGCCGCGAACTGCGCGCTGCTCATCTCTGACAGCGCCGCCACCTGGGCGGTGGTCAGGGCTCTGATCTGCGCCGTGCCGAGCGCCGCGATCTGGTCGGTCTCCAGCGCATCGATCTGTGCCGTGGTCAAGGCGCGGATCTGGGTCGTGCCCAGGGCGGCCAGCTGGGCGCTGCCCAGCACCACGAGGTCGGCGGTCTGCAGGGCGGCCAGCTGGCCGGTGCTGAGCGCGGCGATCTGGCGCGTGCTCAAGGCGGCCACGGCGTCGGTTTCAAGCGCTGCGATGGCGGCGCTGCCGAGCGCACGGATCTGCGCCGTGCCCAGCGCGGCCAGGTCGTCGGTTTCCAGGCCGGCCACCTGGGTCGTGCTCAGGCTGCCCACCTGCGCCGTGGTGAGCGCGGCAAACTGCGCCGTGCTCAGTGCCGCCAGTTCGGTGGTGTCGAGCGTAGCGATGTAGCGCGTGGCCAGGCTGGCCAGCTGTGCGGTGCTCAGCGCCTGCAGCTGCGAGCTGCCCAGCGCTGCGAAGTCATCGGTGCCCAGGGCATTCAGCTGGCGGGTGGTCAGCGCGGCCAGCGAGGCGGTGTCCATCGCGGCCAGCACGGCGGTGCCCAGCGAGGCCAGTTGTGCCGTGCTCAGTGCCGCCATCTGGCTGCTGCTCAGCACGTTCAGGTCGGCGCTGGTCAATGCAATGGCCGCGCTGCTGCTCAGGGCGGCCAGTTGTGCCGTGCTCAGGCTGGCCAGCTGCACCGAAGTCAGACCGTCCACCTGTGAAGACGTCAGCGCATTCATCTGCGCCGTGCCCAGGGCGGCTAGCTGGCTGGTGCTCATCGCCGCCAGGTCGGCGGTTTCGATGCCGCGAATCTGGCTCGTGCCCAGTGCCGAGAGCTGGCCCGTGGCGAGCGCAGCCACCTGGTCCGACTCCAGCGCCGCCACCTGGGCCGAAGTGAGCTGGCGCAATTGAGCCGTGCTCATGGCGCGCAGGTCGCCGGTGTCGAGGCCGCCGATGGCGTCAGTGGCAATGCCACGGATCTGCGCCGTGCTCAGCGCCGCCACCTGGGTGCTGCTGAAGGCCTGCAGCGCCGCGCTTTCCAGCGCCGTCATGCCCATGCTGGTGATGGCACGGATCTGTGCCGTGGACATCGCGGCCACGTCGGCCGTCTGCAGGGCAGCGGTCTGCGTGGTGCCCAGGCTGCTGACTTGCGCGGTGGTCAACGCAGCCACCTGGCCCGTGCTCAGGCCCTGCACCTGGCCGGCGGTGAGCGAGGCCACCTGCGCGTTGCTGAGCGCGGCCACGCCGCTGGTGCCCAGTGCCGCGATGTCGGCCGAGTCGATGCCCTGGAATTGAGCGGTCGTGATGGCGCGCAGTTGTGCCGTGCTGAAGGCGCCGATCTGGGCCGAGCCCATGGCCGCGAAGTCGGCCGACGACAGCGCCATCATCTGGCCCGTGCTGAGCGCCTGGATTTGTGAGGTGCGCAGTGCGGCGACCTGGCCTTCTTGCAGCGCGGCGACCTGTGCCGTGGCCATGGCGGCAATCTGGCCCTGGTTCATGGCGCTGATGCTGCTGGTGCTGATGACCGCGAAGTCCGCGGTTTCAAGCGCCCGCACCTGCGCGGTGGTCAGCGCGCCGATCTGCGCTGAGGTCAGCGCCTGCACCTGCGCCGTGCCCAAGGCCTTGATGGCCGAGGTCGACAGCGCGGCCGTCTGCGCGCCGGTCAGTGCCGCGATGTCCTGCGTTTCAAAGGCCGCCACCATGGTGGTGCTCAGGGCGCGCAGGCCCGCCGTCGAGATGGCCGACATCTGGCCCACGGTCAGTGCCGCTATCTGATCTGCATTGAACGCTGCCCAGTCTTCGGTGGTCAGCGCTGCAATCGCAGACGACGTCAGGATGGCGATTTGCGAGGTCGTCAGATTCGGGATGTTGGTGGCCATTGCTCAGTCCTTCGATGCCGACCGGGCGTCAAGGCTGTCTGCACGCGCAGGCGAGCCGGTTCCCGGTTCATGTCTACGGCATATCGGGCCGGCGCCTGCTGAACTTGAGGCGTGGACCTGTAACGGCGGCGAAGACTGCGTTTTTCTCAGCCAAAGCAGCTGTACCGCCTTCGCGGTGGCGCTCGACCGTGCAGCAGTTCACAGCAGCCCCTGCTCGCTCTGCCCGCAAGCGAGAGGGCGACGGAGAGCCCGCGGGCGGTGCAGGGGGCAGGCGGACCCTGGGCGGGCGCCCTTGGACTTACTTGCGGCTGTTGTCCAGCGACGGCGGCGGCGTGTAGCCCAGCTCGCGTGCGCGGTCCTCGAACTGTGCTGCCAGCAGCGGCTGGTCGGCACGGCGGTAATGCAGCGCCAGTTCATAGCTGGCAATGCCGTTGCCCAGCGCCGCCGCGTACTGCAACCAGCCTTCGTAGCGCCCGACGTTCCAGCGCCCCGACTGGCGCCCCCAGCCGCGCGCCACGCGGGCTGCGGCGTCCTTGTCGCCGCGCCCGGCCTTGACGATGTCGGCGGGGACTGCGAGTGGGGCCGCGGGTGCTTCGGCTGTGCCGTAGGCCGGCCCGCCAGCCGCTGCGGGCTGCAGGAAAGCACTGCGGAACAGCCGCACATCGCTGCGCGCCAGGATCTGTGCGGCGTCGCCCGCGCCTTCTCGCGCCACCACGGCACTGCCGGCCAAAGGGCTCTGGGGATAGCGCGTCAGATAGTCGGCAGCCGCGCGCACCACGTCGGCAGGCCAGACGGCGGCCTGCAAGCGCGCCCAGTCGGCGCGCTCGTCGGTCGGGGCCGCCTGGGGTGGGGCCCCATAGGCGTCAGCAGCCGCTGAAGCCGCTGAAGCTGCTGGAACCGCCGGCTCTGCTGCGGGCCTGCCCAACGCGGCTGCAGCGGCCCGGGCCGAGGCCGACCCTCGCGGCGCCAGGCGGCGGTTGACCTGGGTGTTTTCGGCGATGAAAGGAAACTGCGCAAACTGCCGCAGCAGCGCCACCGGGTGGTTCAGCATCGTCTGCTGCACGTCCAGTTTGACCAGCCTGAAGAGGTCGGAAAAAGAAATCTCGCCTGAAGACTGTTCCAGCAGCTTCACCAGCGACGCAGTGTAGAAGGTGTTGCGCGTGTCGTCGGCCGGTGCAATGGCCGGGCGTCCCGCGCCGGTGGCAAAAGCGATCAACGCCCCCGGCGGCGCTTCCACCTGGTTCAGGCCGTCACCGCGCGCCACCTCGCGCAGCGAGGTGCGGCAGGCGTCGATGACGGCGATGGTCAGGCCCTGCGGGCGCCGCGGCAGCTGGCCCACGACGTCGGTGCTGAAAGCCATGCTGTTGCGTGCCAGCACGTCGGCGCGCGACTTCGGGTTGAGGCGGGCCGACACGAGCAGGTTTTCGGCATCCACCTGTGCGCCGTGGCCGGCGAAATAGAAAAGCGCCGTGGCTTGCGGCGGCGCCGCGCGCACCTGGGCGGCAAACGTGGCCATCGCCTGGCGCGCCTGCTCCAGCGACAGGTCCAGCCCCTCGCTGACCGTGAAGCCGCGTGCCTGCAGCGCGCCGCTGAGGTCGCGCACGTTCTTGTGGATCGGTGGCAGGTCTTCGCCGTCGGGGTAGTCGCGATTGCCCAGCAGCAACGCCAGCCGGGGTGGTTCTGCCGCGCTGTCGGCAGCGCTCTCGGTACTGCCTGCAGGCTGCGACCGGGATGCCCCAGGCCAGGCCAGCGCAGCGGCTGCCGCGGCCTGCAGCCAGTGTCGACGCGCTGCGTCGGCAGGGCGGTCTGGCCAGGCCCGGGGGGTGGTGGGCAGGCGCGGTGATCGGTAGGGCATGCGTGCGTCGGGTGGGCTGGCGATGAGTGGCCGAGCGTAGCGCGTCGGGCGGCGGCGTGAAGGTGGCGCGGGGCAGGGCGCGTGCGGCTGTGACATTTGCACACTGAATCACGGCGCCGTCATCCCGCCGTCATCCGCCTTCAGTCCGCCTTCAGTCCGCCTTCAGCGCGCCGTGACCGCACCGTCAGCGCGCCGGCATCGCGCAGCGCAGGCTGCCGGGCGCCGGCGGGCATGCCTGCGGCGTCTGCGCACCCTGCACACCCTGGGTGGCCGGGCGCCCCGGGCCCACCTCGGCTATCACGCCTGCACGCAGTCGCACGGCCACGTTTTCTGTGCGCATGGCTTCCTCGAACCGCTCTCGCCGCGCGCCTTCGGACACCGATACGGTGGCCGAAATCGAGCTCTCGACCTGCGGCGTGTTGGGCAGCACGCCGTTGTAGAACACCGGTATCTCGCCTTGCACACCGGCCCCGTCTGAGAAGAACCGGTAGCCACTGGCGCTGACCTGCGGGCCGACCAGCAACACCGATGTGCTGCCCTGGCCGCGGCCCCGCGGCAGCACGTTGATGTAGCCGGCGTCCAGCGGCAGGCTGCGCCCGGCGCCCAGGGCCCGGCTGCCGACGTCGATGCGGATCTCGCCGCCGTTGTTGGCACCAAAGGGGTTGCCGAGCGCAAAGGCGGCGTCGTTCAACCACAAGCTGAGTGCCGGCAGCGACTGCGCGGTGCCCACCGAGTTGTCGAAGGGCAGCCGCGCCACGATGGTGGGCGGCGTGCTGGTGGCGCCCGGCCCGGCCGGGGCGGCCAGCGTGGCCGGGGTGGCCAGCGTGGTGGCCCTGATCGACACCACGTCGGCCTCGATGCCGCGCCCACCCACGTTGACCGTGCTGCCGTGCACCTGCACCAGGCCTTGCACCGCCGTGTTCTGTGCCGGCCGCCCCGGCAGCGTGGCGTTTTGCACATGGGCGTCCCAGGCGGTGCCGAAGGCGGCGCCCGACAGCACCTGGAGCGCGCCGGTGAAGCGGTTGGCATCGCGACTCAGCAGCACGGAGCCGCCCTGGCTGGCCTGCACGTTCAACTGCGCGCCGCTGGCCAGCTGGATGCTGCCGCCGGTCTGCTGCACGGCTGCAGCCGCAGGGGCCAGCGCCAGGCCGACGGCCACCTTGTTGTCCCAATTCGGCGCGGTATCGGCGCTCGGCGCGGCGGCCTGCAGCGGCGCATGGCCCACCAGCTCCAGCGTGCCGCGGCTGACGGTGGTGGTGCCGGTGAGCGTCAGCACGCCGGCTTCGATGCGGCCGCCGTTGCTCGCGCTCACGTCGCCCAGCACGAGGTCGCGCGCCAGCGCCGCTGTGGCGCCATCTGCAGCGGTGCCGGTACCGGCACCGATACCGGCACCGATACCGGCACTGAGGGTGACCACGTCCTGCGCGTTCAGCGACAACGTGCCCCAGCGGTTGCCCGCATGCGTGGCGCTGATGCGCCGGCCGCTGAGTTGCACGGCCGCGTTTGCCGCCGCCGTCACCGGCCCGCTGAACAGCAGGTCCTCATTGGCGGTTACGTTGCCCGCCAGCGTGGTGCTGCCGCTGGCGGCGATCGAGCGCAGCGTTTCAGAGCCACCCAGGCTGAGCGACGCACCGGCGGCCACCTGCAGGGCCGTGCTGTCGGGCAACGCTTCAGCGTTCGCGGTGGCCAGCTCGCCCGTGTTGACGCGTGTGGCGCCGCTGTAAGTCTTGTTGCTGCCGGCCAGGGTCAGGCGGCCGCTGCCGGCCTGTTCCAGTGCGCCACTGCCGCTGATGGGCTGGGCCAGCGTCACGGCGTCGCTGCGTGCCATCTTCAGCGTGCCGTCCACCACCAGCGCGCTGCTGGCCAGGCTGCCTTGGGTGCCGCCATCGCCCACCGTCAGCGTGCCGGCCTGCACGGTGGTGGTGCCGGTGTAGCCGTTGCTGCCGCTGAGCGTGAACTCGCTGGTGCCGGCTTTCACCAGGTTGCCGCTGCCCTGCAGGCGGCCGCCGAAGTTGCTGTTGCCGGCGCCGCCGGTGGTCAGCGTGAAGCTGCCCAGCGCCACGTCGCCACTGCCACTGAGGCTGCCCATGCGCTGGTTGGCCGACAGCTGCAGCGTGGCGCCGGCGTTCACCGTGGTCAACAAGGCCGCGCCCGTGGCCTGGGCGAGGGTGATGTTCAGCGTGCCGCTTTCCACCGCCAGCGTGCTGGCGTCGCTGCGTGCACCCAGGGTGCTGCTGCCGGTGCTGCGCAGCGCACCCGCGCCCAGTGCGGAACTGGTCGAGCCGCCGTCCAGCAGCACCTGGCCTGCGCTGAGCGTGCCGCTGCTGGCGCCCAGTCCGGTCAGGCTGCCGGCCAACGTGAGGCTGGCCACCGTGGTGTCGCCACCCACTTGCAGCGTGGCTGCGCTCGCCACCGTCACGCTGGCCGTGGCGGCCAGCCGGCCCGGCGCCGTCAGCGCCAGGCTGCCGTCGGAGACCAGCACCGTGGCCGCAGCCGAGCGGCCGCTGAGCGCGCTGGCGCCGCGGCTGCTCAGGCTGCCGGTGCCCAGATCGGCCACCACCGTGGCACCGTCCAGCGCCACGGTGGGCGCCTGCAAGAGGCCGCTGCCATCGAGCCGGCCGCCCAGATTCAGCCGGGTGATGGTTTCGGTGCCGCCCAGACTGAGCGTGCCGTTGCCGGCAACCGTGACCGTGGCCGCGTCGGACAAGCGCTCGGCCGCGCCCAGCAGCAGCGTGGCGCCTGCGGACACCTGCACGTCGGTGCCGGCCAGCGTGCCGCCCAGCTGCAGCGTGCCGGCCTCCACCTGCGTGCTGCCGGTGTGGTTGCCGCTGCCGTTGAAGACCCAGCGCCCGGCGCCGATCTTGTGCAGGCTGCCGGTGCCGGTGATGTTGCCGCTGTAAGTGCTGCTGGCGTTGGCCGCCAGCCCCTGGCCGACGCGCAGCGCGTGGGTATCCAGTGCCACGGTGCCGCCGCCGGTCAGCCCGGCTACCGTCAGCTCGCCCTGCAGTTGCAGCGCCGCACCGGCGGCCACGTTCAGTGCCGGCGCGGCGGTCAGGCGGTTGGCGCCGACCAGCGTCAGGCTGCCGGTATCGACCGACACCTCAGCCACGGCGGCCAGGCCGCGCAAGCTGCTGTTGCCGCGGCTGAGCAGCGTGCCGGTGCCAAGATCGGCGATCACCGCAGCGCCGTCCAGCGTGTAGTGGCTGGCGCTGAGCGTGCCGCTGCCCTGCAGGGTGCCGTCGAGTTGCAGCGTGCCGATGCGCTCGGCGCCGTCGAGCGCCAGGCTGGCGTTGCGAGCGATGCTGACGCTGGCGCCGTCGGCCAGCCTTTCAGTGCCCGCCAGGCTGAGTTGCCCGCTGTCGATGATGACGACGGGGGCATCGGCGTTGGCGGCCAGCAGGCTGTCGCCAGCGACGCGCAGCGTGGGCCCGCCCAGCGGCGCCAGCACCTGCGCGCCGGCCAGCAAGGTGCTGCCGCCGCTGGCCGTCAGGCGGTGCGCACCCGCCGGGCTGGAGGCCAGCGTGCCGGCCAGTGAAAGCGCGGCCACCGTTTCAGCGCCGTTCAGCAGCAGCCTGGCGCCGCTCGCCACGGCCACGGCGGTGTTGTCGTCGATGCGGTCCGCGGTGGCCGCCAGTGTCAGCGTGCCGGCGTTGACGGCCAGGCTGTCGGACAGCGCACGGCCGTTGAGCTGGCTGTCACCGGCCACCGCGACGAGCCCGCCGCCCAGGTTGGCGTTGACGGCGGCGCCGCCGTTCAGCGTGCTGGTGTTTGCACTCAGCGTGTGGCCGCTGCCGTTCAGCGTGCCGCTCAGGTCGAGGCTGCTGACCTGCTCGGCGCCGCCGAGCGCCAGGCTGGCGCCCGCAGCCACGGTGACGGCCGGCAATCCGGCAAGGCGTGCCGCCGCGGCCAGCGCGAGTTCGCCGCTGCTCACCAGCACCGTGCCGGCCGCAGACGTGCCGCCCAGCTGGCTGGCGCCGGTGCTGCGCAAGGTGCCGGCGCCGAGTGCAGCGCCGGCCAGCGTGCGGCCGTTGTCCAGGTGGTACTGGTCGGCCGTGACCATTCCGTTGCCCGCCAGCGTGCCTGCCAGGTTCAGCAGGCGCACCCGCTGCGCGCCGCCCACGCTGGCGGTGGCGCCAGCGGCCACCACCAGCGAACTGCCAGGCGCCAGCGCGCTGCCGACGGCCAGCACCAGCGTGCCTTCGCTCACGGTGGTGTTGCCGGTGTGGGCCTGTGCCGCCGTCAGCGTGAAGGTGCTGGCGGCGCCCTGCTTGTCGCCGTTGCCGCTGCCGCTGAAGCTGCCGTTGAAGCTGGAACTGCCAGCGCTGCCGGTGTGCAGCGTGGCGGCGCCCAGCTCGATGCTGCCGGTGCCGGCCAGCGTGCCGACTGTCTGGTCGCCGGCCAGTACCCAGCGGCCGTTGGCAGTCACCGCCGAGCTGGCGTTCAAGCGTTCAGCGCCGGTCAGCGTCAGCGTGGCGCCGTTGTCGATGACCACGGTGGACGCCGCCGCCGTGCCCGACAAGCTGCTGTTGCCGGCCACCTCCAGCGCGCCTGCCCCCAGATGGGCCTGCACGGTGGCGCCGCTGTTCAGCGTGGTGTTGGTGGCCGTCAACGTGCGGCCTGCACCTTCCAGCGCGCCGGCCAGTGCCAGCGAAGCCACCTGCTGGTCGCCCCCCAGGGCCAGTTGCGCGCCGGCGGCCACGCTGACGTGGGCATTGCCGGCCAGGCGCTGTGCAGCGGCCAGGCTCAGCCGCCCACCGTTCACGGCCACCGTGGTGGCGTTGGCCGCGCCGGCCAGCGTGCTGTTGCCGGTGACGGTGAGGGTGGGGCTGTTCAGGTCGGCGCTGATGCTGGCGCCGGCATTCAGCGTCACGCTGCCTGCGGCCAGCGTCTGCCCACTGCCACCCACCGTGCCGCTGCTGGCCAGCGTGCCCACGGTCTGGGTGCCCGTCAAGGCCAGGCCGGCAGCGGCGCCGATGGTGACTGAAGCGGTGTTGGACAACCGCTCGGCCGCGCTCAGGGTCAAGGTGCCGGCGGTCACGTCCACCGTGCCTGCGGCTGCTGTGGCGCTCAGGCTGCTGTTGCCCTGCACCGTCAGGATGCCGGCGCCCAGCCTGGCGTTCACGCTGGCGCCCGTCAGCAGGCGGTACTGCGCCGCCAGCAAGGTGTCGGTGTTGCTGCTGGCGGCCAGCACGCCGGCCGTGGTGAAGGTGGCGAGCGACTGGTCGCCGCCGAGTTGCAGCGTCGCGCCCGGGTTGATCGTGGCCACGGCGGTGGCCAGCAGCCGCTGTGCCGAGCCCAGCGTCAATGTGCCGGCCTGCACTTGCACGGTCTGCGCGCCCGAGGTGGCGTTCAAGCGGCTGTTGCCGGTGACGGTGAGCGTGCCAGCGCCCAGCGCGGCGTCTGCGACAGCGCCGGCTTGCAGCGTGAGGTTCGCCGCCGTCATCACGCCGCTGCCATTCAGCCGCCCGGCCAGGGTGAGCGAACCCACGGTCTCGCCGGTGTTGTTCAGCGCCCAGGTGGCGCCGCTGGCGACGCGCACCGCGGCGTTGTCGACGAGGCGGTTGTCGTTGCCTGCAGCCAGGCTGAGCGTGCCCCGCGTGACCTCGACAGTCGGCGTCGCCAGGGTGCCCTGTAGCTGCAGCTCGCCGCTGCCGGCCTGTCGCAGCGTGCCGGCGCCGAGCAGGTTGTTCAGCACCACCGTGTCGCTGCGGTTGTAGGCCAGCGTGGCACCAGCGGCAACCGTGGCCGTGCCCAGGCCCGCCAGCGCGCCGCTGGTGTTGCCATCGCCGACGGTGAGCACGCCGCTGTTGACGCTGGTGCTGTGGTTGACGGTGACGGCGGACAGCACCGAAGAGACGCCGTCGCTGAGCAGCGTGTCGGTCACCAGCGCTACGCTGATGCTGCTGTTGTTCAGCAGCAGCGCTTGCGCCAGCAGGCGGCCGCTGCCGTCGACGTTGATGTTGCCGCCGACGGTGGTGGCGCTCTGGTCGCCGTTCAGCGTCAGGCGGCCGCCGGCGTCGAAGCTGATCGACGGCGGCGCGGTCAGGCGCTGTGCCGCGCCCAGCAACAGCGTGCCGCCGCTCGTGATGTTGACGCTGCTGGACGCAGCCGTGCCGGTGATGGTGGCGGCGCCGGCCACCACCAGCGCGCCGCCACCCAGCGTGCCGTTCACCAGCCCGCCCTGCTGCAGCGTGGTGGTAGCGGCCGTCAACGCAAAGGCGCCGCTCAGTGTGCCGGCCAGGTTCAGGGTGCCGGTGGTTTCGGGCGCCGTGGTGGTGAGCGTGCCGCCGGTGGCCACATTCACCACCGCGGCATCGTTCAGCGCCGCGCCGGCGGCGCGCAGAGTCAGGCTGCCCCCGTTTTGCACGTTGACCAGCAAGGCCGCCGCAGGCGCGTTGAGGCTGGCGTTGCCGGTGACGCGCAACTCGCCGCCCCCCAGCGGGCCGTTGACAGCGGCGCCGCCTTGCAGCGTGTAGACGCTGGCCGTCAGCGTGCCGGCGCCGCCCAGCGTACCGGCCAGCGCCAGCGTGGCCACGTTTTCAGCGCTGTCGCCCGTGTTCAGCGTGGCCCCGGCGGCGACCGTGACCGCTGCGTTGTCGTTGATGCGGTTGCCCGCGCCGTCGGCGAGCCGCACCGTGCCGCTGGCGACGTCCAGCGTGCCGATGTCGGGTGCGTTGCCCGCCAGCGTGAGCACGTTGCCACCGCGCTGGCTGATGCCGCCGGGGCCGGCCACGTCGCCCAGCGCCAGGTCGGCGCCTGCTGCACGCTCGAAGGCCAGCACGGCGCCGCCGTTGACGGTGAGCGCGCCGCTCGTTGTCAGTTCACCGGTGGCCCCGTTGTTGCCCACCGTCAGCACGCCCGCGGTGACGGTGGCGCCGGTGGCGCGCACGCTGTTGCCGATGCGGCTGGCGCCGTTGCTGGTCAGCGCGCCGGTGGACAGCTCGCCGCTGCCGAGCACCGCAGCGCCTGCCAGCGCCAGCGTGCCGATGGTTTCGGTGGCGTTGTTGACGGCCAGCGTGGCGCCGGTCAGCGTCACCGCGCTTGCATCGGCGATGCGGTCCGTCTCGCCGGCCAGCAGGGTCAGGCCGCCGGCGCCGACATCGATGGCGGCGGTGGCCAGTTGTTGCGCACCACCGGCCAGCAACAGGTTGCCGTCGCCCGCCTGCGCAAAGCGGCCCGCGCCGCTGATGCTGAAGCCGGCGCCCAGCGTCACGGCGTCGCTGCGGCTGTGCACCAGCACGGCACCGGCCGCCACGCTGATGCCGGCCGCGCTGAGCGAGCCCGTGGTGCCGTTGCTGCCGATCGTCAGCGTGCCGCTGGT
>JBBQMM010000035.1:0-16763 GCA_038328935.1 Burkholderiales bacterium | reverse complement strand
GGGGCCAGTCGGGGGCAGCAGGGGCAGTAGGGGCAATAGGGACAGTAGGGGCCAGCAGGGGCCAGCAAGCCCTGGCACGCTCAATGCACCAACATCTCTGCCAACAGCAGCCTGGCCTTTTCCCAATCGCGTCTTACGGTGCGCTCGTTGAGTTGCAGCGCCTCGGCGATCTCTGCCTCTGAGTAACCGCCGAAGTAGCGCATCTCCACCACCTTGGCTGCGCGCGGGTCGGCGGCAGCCAGCATGTGCAGCGCCTCGTTCACCTGCAGTGTTTCTTCTTCGCCGCTGGGCAGGCTGTCGGCGACCTCGGTGTTCAGTGTGGCGCGTTGCAGGTCGCCGCCACGGCGTTCGGCGCGGCGCTGCCGCACCGCGTCGACGATCACCGAGCGCATCACCTGCGACGCGTAGGCAAAGAAGGCGCGGCGGTCGTCGCTGCGCAGCTGCCCGCCGCGGATGAAGCGCAGATACGACTCGTGCACCAGCACCGTGGTGTCGAGCAGGGTGTTGCGACCACCGTCGTACAGGCGCGACCGGGCCAGTTTGCGCAGCTCGCCGTACGACGCTTCGAACAGCGCGCTCTGCGCGCCGGGTGCACCGGCGTTGACGTTGCGGATCATTTCGTTCAGGTTGCATTCCATCGTGTTTCCTTCTGCCGCCCGGCTGCAGCGTGTCGTGGGTGGTCTCGGCCTGATGCCGATGGGGGTTGCCGTTTGACCCCTGGCCATGCGGCACTGTGCCCGGGCTGGCGCGCGCCTGAATCGTTAGAAGCAACGAGGCGAAGCGGGGTGTGGTGTGCAGGGCGTGCCAAGTCAGCGGCACGTCCGAGGTGCTTCTCGATGTCATCAGCCAACGCCCGAGCGCTGGCATGGCGCTGCTCGGGTTCGGCCGCCAGCGCCTGGGCCAGGACGGCGTCCAGGCGTCCGCGCAAACGCGCAGCGGTTGACGGATCGCTGGCAGCATCACTGGCCAAGGGCGGCGGCAATGCCGTGGTTGCCCTGTCCAAGCCCGCCAACAGTCCTCGGCGGCGCTGAAAAGGCAGCTTGCCGGTCAGCAGCTCGAACAGCACCACGCCCAGCGAATAGACGTCCGACGCCAAGCGGGGTGCCTGGCCGCGCAGCTGCTCTGGTGAAGCGTAGCTGGGGGTCAGGCTGTGTTCGCCATCGCGCGCTGAGTTGTTGCCATCAGCCTGGCTGGGCAGTCTGCAGGCAATGCCGAAGTCGATCAGCTGCACCTGCGCGGCCTGGTTCACCAGCACATTGGCCGGCTTCAGGTCACGGTGCACCACACCCCGGCCATGCACATAGGCCACGGCACGCGCCAGCTGCACAAACAGTCGCAGCCGCCCATCGACACCCAATTGCCGGGCTGCACAGAACACATCCAGCGGCTGGCCGGCCACCGGGTCCAGCACCAGATAGGGGCGCTGATGGTGGTCGACGCCGGCGTCGCGAAGCCTGGCCACATGGGGGTGGCGCATCAGGGCGGTGATCTCGCGCTCGCAAGCGGCGCGGCGGGCCAGGCTCTCATCCACCCTGCGGTGCGGCAGTTTGATGGCGAAGAGGGTGCTTGAACCCAGGTCTTCGCGCTCGGCCAGCCATACCGTGCTCATGCCGCCCCTGCCCACTTCGCGCAGCAGTCGGTAGGGGCCCACCGTTTCGCCCGTCTCGCCCGCCTGGCCCGCCTGGCCAGCGTTGACATCCGCAGTTTCATCGAGCCGGGGGCCGGTTGACATGAATGCGGCACAAGAGCCCGCCCGGTGTTTGGCCAACAGAGTGCGCAGCCGCGGCAGCAGCGTGCGGTCGTCGGCACCCAGGCTGCACAGCCACGGTTCCAGCCGTTCAGGCGGCAAGTCCAGCGCCTGGTCCAGAAGCCGGCTGAGTGCTAGCAATGGGCTGGCAGCGTTGCAGCTCGCGGGGTTGTTTCGGACAGAGTTGCTGTGGTTCATGGTGGCTTCGGTGTTGTTCGTGGACGCCACAAGGCAATTCCATGAACAGCACGTTAGCCACCGACCCGCGCCGTTGAATCGTTAGAACCGAAGGCTGCGGCTACTGTGTTCTAACGATGCGGGCGGCTTTCGTTCTGAACGGACGATGCCTGTTACCCAAGGCGGACATGAAAAGCCCCACACCTGCCTGGATGTCCGGCACCTGCCGCCGGCAGCGTCTGTCGTTGTGTCGCGCCAGGACGCCCAGGCGAATGACCAGTCCAGTGCCCGGCAGGCCATCGGTCGCGACGGTAGACAGCAATCTTCAAGTCCCCGCGTATCTCGCCTTTCGCGCCTCGATATGCCACGATCAGCCGGCGCATCGCACAGCCCGCCACCCACCGGAGTCCGGACCCGATGAACCCAGAGCCCGTTACCGTTGCAGTTGCCATTACCGTTGCCGTCGTCGAAGACGAACCCGAAGTGCTGGCCACGGTCAGCAAGGTCATCGCTGCCAACCCGCAACTGCGTCTTGCGCACAGCTGTTCCACCGCCATCGACATGATGCGCTGGCTGGCCCGCAACCCGGTGGACGTGCTGCTGGTCGACCTGGGCCTGCCCGACCGGCCCGGCACCGACGTGATATCGCTCTGCCGCAGCCTGCAACCCGATTGCGAAGTGATGGTGCTGTCCATATTCGGCGATGCCATCCACATGGTGCAGGCCTTCGAGGCCGGCGCGCGCGGCTACCTTCTGAAAGACGGCAGCGAAGCCGAGCTGGCCAGGCATGTGCTGAGCCTGCGCGCGGGCGGTTCACCCATGTCGCCCATCATCGCGAGCCAGTTGCTCAGCCGTTGGCAGGAAAGCAGCCCCAAGGCGCGCCCCGCACTACCCCCGCGCAAGCCGGCGGCCGCGCCCCCCAACGCAGAAGCGCTTTCCAAGCGCGAACTGGAAGTGCTGCAATTGGTGGCGCGCGGCTGCACGTATCAGGAAACAGGCACCCACCTGGGTATCACGGTGACCACGGTGCAGGCCCATGTGCGCAACATCTACGCCAAGCTGGACGTGCACAACAAGGCCGAGGCGTTGTTCGAAGCGCGCCAACTCGGGCTGCTGGATTGACCCCCAAGCCCCCCCAAGCGTCAGCCCGAGGCCGCACTCCATGCCCACCCATAGCCCGCTGTTCGCTTTCGTGAGACTCCTTGACCGGGTTGGCTGGGTGGGCGTGGTCGCATTCTTGCTGCTGGCCTTGTTCAGCAGCGGGGCGCAAGCAGCCGATGGTGTGGTGGTGGTTGAACAGGCCCGCTTTGTGCTGGCCGACGACGAAACCCCGCCACCGGATAGCCGCGCGTGGGTGGACGTGAAGCTGCCTGACAACTGGTCCACCAGCCGCCGCAACGTGCAAGGCCTGGGCTGGTACCGGATGGGCTTCGACCACAGCGGTGTATCGGCAGACCGCACCGCGGTGCTGGTGCCGCGCATCTCCATCAACGGCGAGATTTTCGTCAATGGTGTGCGCGTGTTGGCGCCCGGCACCATGGCTGACCCGCCCACCAGAAACTGGAACGTTCCCTTTTACGTCGAGATCCCTGCCCCGCTGTTGCGCGCGGGCGCCAACACCCTGGACATCCGGGTCTTTGCCTACCGCAACAACAACGGTGGCCTGGGCTCGGTGTACATCGGCGAGCCCAGGGCACTGCAGCCGCAACACGCCTGGCTGGACGCCATCCACGTCAAAGGCGCGCTGCTTTCTTTTGCCGTGGCCACGCTGGCAGCCTTCATCGGCATCGTGGCCTGGCTGCGCATGGGGCGCAGTGCGGTGTACGGATTTTTCGGGCTGGCCATGGTGGCCTGGGCGGTGCGCTACCTGAACTACTTCGTGCAGGACGTGCCCTTCAATCACCTGCTGTATTCAACCGTCGTGAACTCAGCGCAGGGGTGGTTCTTCATCTTCTTCACGCAGTTCTTGCTGCGGCTGACCAACCGCACCTGGCCGCTGGTGGAAAAGGGTCTGTACACGGTGGGAGCGCTGGGCACCGCGGCCATCTTTGCCACCTTTGCTGGCGTCATTCCGTTGTGGCCAGTGATGGCGGTGTGGTTTTTTGTCTGGCTGCCGGGCGCTGCTGCGCTACTGGCCGTATCTGCCCGCTACGCCTGGAAGATGCGTTCGGCGCTGGCCGTCATGGCCGCCGTCGTGGCGTGGCTGTACGTGCCGCTGACCATCCGCGAGCTGTTGATCACGTCAGACGTGATGCCCTTCGACGCCAGCTACATCTCGCATTACGTGGGCGTGCCGCTGGCGGTACTGATCTCCTGGATGCTGATCGACCGACTGGTCAAGGCTGCCCGGGCCGCTGCACGTGCAGAACTGGCGACCGCACAAGCTGCCTTTGCCGAACGCCAACGCCTGACGCAGGACATGCACGATGGCCTGGGTCTGCAGCTGAATGCCGCGCTGCGCGTGGTCGACCGTGGTGAGGTTGACGGCCCGAAGCTCAGCGCAGCGCTGCGTGCCTGCCTGGACGAGCTGCGCCTGATCGTCGACGCTGCAGCATCCAGCAGTGGTGAGTTCCTGCCATTGCTGGCCAGCCTGAGGATCCGCCTGCAGTCCAAGCTGGAAGCCATCGGCATCCGGATCGAATGGCACATGCATCAGTTCCCCGACGCGCTGGTGCTGCCGGCGCCCATGAGCCTGCACATCCTGCGCATCGTGCAGGAAGCCATCAACAACACGATCAAGCACACCAGGGCCAGCACCATCACCTTCAGTCAGGTTGAAGCCATGCGGCCGGGCCACATCGGATTGCTGGTCAGCGACAACGGCGGCGGCTTCAAGCCCGACGTGGGCTCGGCCGGCAAAGGCCTGACCGGCATGAAGCGGCGCGCTGCCACCGCCGGTGTCGGCCTGCACATTCGGTCGGCCGACCAGGGTACGGCGATACAGATTGACATACCGTATCTGCAAGAACCGAGCTAGTCGTCGCTATTGCCGGATGACCAGACCTCGGTTTTGCGTGACGAGCAGCGCCAGGCCGATGTGGCAGGGGCCGTGCCGGGCCGTCGCGCCCTGCCTGCGGCCTCGGGGGTAACGGGCTGCGCAGCATCGGGCACCGCTGGTGCGGCTGCAGGTGTGGGGTCAGCGCTGGCGTGTGGGTTTGTGTGTGGGGTTGCGGGTCGGGAGGCGTCAGGAGCGGTGTGTGGGGCGGCATCAGGCGTTGCGCCAGGGGCTGAATCAGGGCTTGTGTCAGTACCCGCCGTTTCTTCGGCAGCCGCCGCCTCTGCTTCGGCCTGCTCACGCACCCACACGCCGGCCACTTCTTCGGCCGCGGGGCTGGGCGCTGCAAGGGCCAGCGCCGTGCTTCGCAGCACGGGTTCCAACAGCCCCATGCCGGGCGTTGCCGGTTCGGGCGCAGCCAGCGGTGCGCCCACGGTGTCGCCGTTCGGCAGCGGCGCCGGCTCTGGGCCCAAGCCGCCGCCGCAGCCGGCAATGCTGAAGGTCAGCAGCAAAGCCCATGCGGGCAGGCAGCGCTGAAACTGTGTTTGCGCGTTCATGTCGAAGAGTCCTCGTTGTGAAGGGTGATGACACCGCCTGGCCCTGCTGCACCCCTCCCCCGCATGCTGCGACTGGTGAGCCGCGGCACGCAGGGCAAGGGCTGTCGGCACGCCGGGCCTCTGGCAGGGCGTGCTTCAGTAGTGAATGGCCACGCCGGCGATGAAGTTGCCCGGGTTGGCACGGTCCACGTCGATCAGGTTCATCGTCTGGCGGTCGGGCGAGACCTGCACGCGCAGGTTCCAGCCGCAGCCAGGGCCGCAGGTGAGGTTGGCGGTGCCGGTGCCGTTGGTGTCGAGCGTCAGGATGCGGAAGGTCTGGCCCGGCAACACGGTGTTGCCGCACTGGCCGTGGGTCGTCAGCGTGGCGGTGCCGGTGCCCGTGGCGTTCATGTTGATGGCCACGTGCATGGCTGCCTGGCCGCAGCCGGTAAAGCCGCTGAGCGTGGCCACCCAGTTGCCCTACAGGTCGCTGGGTGTGACCAGGCCCACGCCGGCCAGGCTGGCGGTAGGCAGGGCGGCCATCGAGCCGGCAAACGCGGCGGCCATCAGAGCGGAACGAGAGAAGTGGCGGAAGCTGATCATGTGAGTCTCCAAGGGTTTGATTGACTGTGTGGTGTTGAGGTTGCCCTCACTGGATCAGACGGCGCCGCTGGCAGGATTTCGGAAACCCTCCGTTGTGGGGTCAGCCTGCAGTGCGGGAACGCAGCAGACCTTTGCGGGTAGCCCAGGGCGGGTTGCGCCTGCCGTGGCTTTGGCTGTTCAAGCCACCGGGTTGCCTGCTGTCGTTACTGTTGGCGAAGCGGTGCTCGCAGCTCAGGCAGACAGGCCTTGCAAAGGTGCAGCAACGAAAACAGAATCGACGGAGCAACGGAGGAACTGTCCATGACAACGCATCTGGTCCTGACCGATAGCAGGCCGTGGGCGGCTGTTGAAGAGACGCTGGCCGGCTACCTGCCAGGGTTGGGCGTCACGCTCGCAAGACTGGATGCGCGGCGCGGGCTGTTGGACGGGTCGGTGCTGAAGGCACTGCGGCTGCAGTACGGGCCGCCCGGGGCCGCAGCCGTGCTGGCCCTGGCCGGCATCAAGCAGCACAACAGCGTTGACCAACGGGCGGCGCAGACACTGCTGGACGACCGTGCGCCGCGAGCCGATCGACCGGACCTCGTCTGGGCCGCGGGCGCGACTGATTGGCACCTGGCGATGGTCCACGCACCCGAAGCCTGGACGCTGCTGGGCGGCGCCGATCAACTCAAGTGGGGGCCGCTGAGCATCGGCCAGATCGATACCGGCTGGACAGCGCATCCTGCGCTGGGTTTCGGCAGCGCAAAGCCATGGGTAGCGGTGGCCAAAGGGTTGACCGACTTTGCGCCATCGGTGGGTGACCCTTTCAGCGTGGCGGGCCCGGGCTTCGGTGAAGACGCGCTGAGTGGTGCGTTTGCCGGGCACGGCACCCGCACGGGCGGCGTCATGTGTGGCCGTATCAACGGTGCAGGGGTGTCCTATTTCGGGACTGCACCCCGCGTGCCGCTGGTGCCCTGCCGCATTGCGGACCATGTGGTCATCAACCATGCGCAAGCCCAATTCGCACGCGCGGTCGACCATCTGGTCGACGTCGCAAAGGTCGACGTCATCAACCTGAGCATGGGCATCAAGTTTGCGGGCATCGTCAAGCCGCTGAAACGTGCGCTGGACAAGGCCTACGACAAGGGCGTGATCATGGTCTGTGCTGCGGGCCAGGTGGTGACCACCGTGGCCGCGCCTGCGCGCTTGTCGCGCACACTGGCAGTGGCGGGTGTCGACCGCAACCAGGCGCCCTGGACGCAAAGTGCGCGTGGCCAAACGGTGGACCTCAGCGCCCCGGCTGTTCAGGTGCCGGTGGCCACCACCCGGCGCGACGGCAGCATCGGTTATGACGTCAGCAGCGGCACTTCGTTCGCCAGCGCCATGGTCAGTGCAGCAGCGGCGCTGTGGCTTCTGCACCGGGGCGCTGCGATCGCTGCGCGCTACGCGCAGCCTTGGCAACGGGTCGAAGCCTTCACGCAGCTGGTTCGCAGCACAACGCGCCAGCCCAGCGGCTGGCAACCGCAACCCTTCGGCACGGGCATCCTGGATGTCGAGGCTTTGCTGAAGGCGCCGTTGCCTGCTGCTGCGAGTCTGCGGCCACAGGCGCCGGCTTGACGCTGCGCGGCCGTTCGGGCAGGCTCCGAGCTGCTGTGCACGCGGCGCACACCATGGACGCCATGCACACCGAGCACTTTTGCAGCCATGGGGTCGGCGAAGCGGAACCCCGCAGCGGACACTGCGCTCGCCATCGGTCGGTCAGCTTGAATCCTGCGCCTGCTGTCCACCTCCAAGGGGATCAGAGATGAAGAAAGCGCTTGTGATCGGCATCGACGACCACCCCTTGCAGCCGTTGAAGTGTTGCG
Organism: Burkholderiales bacterium; assembly: GCA_038328935.1. Lineage (GTDB taxonomy): Bacteria > Pseudomonadota > Gammaproteobacteria > Burkholderiales > Burkholderiaceae_C > Rubrivivax. Next base: position 8,861 of record JBBQMM010000035.1, on the reverse strand, counting down.
TCAACGATGCCAGGGAAGTGGCCGCGCTGTTGAAGTTCAACGCCGACCATTCACGCAATTTCGATGTCGAGCTGATGACCAGCCCGGGCGACGACATCAGCAACTGGAAACTGGAGCAGGCGGTATCCCGGTTTTTCAAGAGCAGCGTCAGGATCGAAACGGCGGTGTTCTATTTCGCAGGGCACGGCATCATCAGCCCGCAAACCGATGCCGGCTACATCGTTGGCCGCGACGGGCGCCCCGGCGCCTGGGGCATGGCTTTGTCCCAGTTGCTGATGCTGGCCCATGAGGCGCGTGCAACCATTTCGTCCAGCGTCATCATCCTGGACTGCTGTCACGCAGGCCGGCTTGGCGACATCACCGGGTTGTCATTGGGTGGCGCCTCTGTCATCGGGCCGGGGATGACGATCCTCACCTCATGCAATGAAGACCAGGTGGCCCTGGAAGCGGGGCAGCACGGCGTTTTCACCGATCTCTTGCTTGATGGCCTTCGGGGCGGGTGTGCCGATCTTCGAGGCAACATCACCCCGGCATCGATTTACTCGCATATCGATCAGGCGCTCGGCGCCCATGAGCAGCGGCCGCTGTACAAGGCCAACGTACAGAATTTCGTGACGCTGCGTCAGGTGCTCCCCCGTATTCCAGCTGAAGTCTTGCGCCGCCTGCACGTCTACTTTCCCGATCCGGACGAGGAGTACCGGCTCGCGCCGACGTTCGAGCCGGACCGCGAGAATGTCCCCGAGCGGTTCAGGCACCTGCCGGTCAATCAGGACCAGGTGGCGGTCTTCAAAGACTTGCAGAAGTGCAACCGTCAAGGGCTGGTGGTGCCCGTGGACGCCGATGACATGTACTCGGCGGCGATGAATTCGAAAAGTTGCAGGCTGACGCCGCTGGGCAAGCATTACCGAAGGCTGGCCGAGAACGACAAGATTTAATCCCGCGTGGCGTCTGCAACGACTGGAACACCCATGAACGAAGTCAGCAGCTCCGATGCATCGAACAGCAGCGCCACGGGGCCCGCGCGCCGCTTCACCAGCGTGCGCCTGCTAACCGACAACGACGATGCCTGGCAGGCCAAGCGCCATCTGATCGCCAACGCCCGGCGCACGCTGGACCTGTGCTATTTCATCGTCGAAGTGGATGGCAGCACGGCACGCCTGATGCTCGACTTGATTGCTGCCGCACAGCGTGGCGTAAAGGTTCGACTGCTGGTGGACTACTTCCTGACCTTTCAGCAAGCGCCGGCGCTGCGCGCGCTGGCCGCTGTGGCCAACCTCGAGGTCAGGCGCTTCGGGCTGCCCGCGCCGGGCTGGCTGGTGGCGCTGCAGGCGGCCGGCATCGACCGTGATGGCTTCGTCAAGGCACTGATGGCCACCGATGCCGGGAAAATGGAAGAAGCGCTGAAAGGCAACACCATCTTTGCGCCGGCGGTGACCGAAGCCATCGTCGCGATGAAGCCCGAACCCGGCCAGAGCGCGGTGGGTTTCCCGATCCAGATGATCGCAGCGCTGGGCGTCGGGAGCGCAGGCGCTGCGGTCGATCCGCTTCAAGGCATCGCCGCGGCGGCTGCGGGCGTTGATCGCGTGGTGGCGCTGCGCAAGGTGGCACTGGTGATCCAGATCGTGCGCGGGCTCAAGCAGTTCATGCACCGCACCCACCACAAGCTGCTGCTGGCCGATGGCAGCCGGTTCATCATGGGTGGCCGCAACCTGGCCGATGCCTACCAGTGCACAGCGCCGGTGCAAGGCCGGGCGTTTCAGGACACCGACATCATGGCCAGCGACCTGCAAGCCGGCAGCCTTCAAGCCAGCGGAGACAACGGCCGCGGACACCGCCACAGCTTCCAGGCCCTGTGGAACAGTGCGCATGCAGTGGACATCATAACGCCGGACTTGCTGGACAGCCGGCCACCCATGGCGCTGTCACTTCTGCAGGCACTGGTGCAGCCGCAGGCGCAACCGCAGGCGCAGCCGCAGGCACAGGACGGCGCGCCAGCGGCCAGCCCCGGAGCGTTGTTCGAGCGTGGCGCGGCGCTGCCCGACATGGACGGCGAGCTGGTGGACAACATGCCCAGCGAGAAAGGCGATGCCGCCATCACCTGGGCCTATGTGGAGCAGATCCAGCAGCTGATTGCACGCGGCCAGCCCGCCGTGGTCGACATCGTCACCGCCTATCTCTTTTTGCTCGACGACGCCACCGACAGCCCGGCGCTGTGGGCACTGCGCCAGGTTTTCGAGTCGGCAGCACGAGCGGGCATCACCGTCAACATCTACACCAACTCGCTGGCCAGCACCGATCTCAAGCCGGTCAATCAGGCGGCTTATCCGAAGTTGGTGGCTTTGCTGGATGCCGGCGTGCAGGTCTTCGAACTCGACGACGGCCAGGGCTCGCTGCACAGCAAATGTGCGTGCATCGGCCACGGTGTGTTGGTCATCGGTTCCTACAACATGGACCCGCGCAGCGAGCTGTACGACACCAACAATCTGATCATGTTGCACGATCCCAGCGGCGTGGCCACAGCGGTGTTTCGGGCGCTGCGGATCAAGGCTTACCACTGGACGCAGCTGACGGTCGCGTCAGCGCGCGGGTGGGCGGCCCAGGGCCAGCCGGCGGCGGGCGCGCGGCTGGTGCAGGGCTTGCTGTAGGCGCTGTCGATGCTGTAGTTGCTGATATTGCTGTAGTTGCTGATATTGCTGTAGTTGATGTTCTTGCTGTAGTTGACGTTGTTGCTGTAGTTGACGTTGTTGCCGTGCGTCGCGGCCAGCCTGTGCGCCTGGAAATCAGGGCAGTCCGGGCTTGATCTGCGGCAGCGCCGCCGTGGGGTCGCCCAGGATCACCGTGTGCTGCCGGTCGAGCGCAGCGATCTGGTAGTACAAGGCCTTTGCCAGGCTGCGGGGCCGCTCTGCATCGATTGCCGCCGCAGCGCGCTTCCACTCAAAGAGCAGCGTTCCCACTTCGCCGAATACCTGTGCCATGGCCCAGCCTATGGGCCGCCGCTGCCCGTCTTCGAACAGCTTGCCGTACAAGGCGCTGCGCAGGCTGTGCGTCAGCGGCTGGCCGGTATGGGGGTCGCGCAGCGTCCAGTCGAAGGTGGGCTCCACGTGGCCGATGAAGGCGCGCAAAGGGCGTTTGGCGCCCAGCAGGCGTTGCGGCAAGGGGGCGATGCTGGCACCGCAACCGGCGGCCACGCCGGCCAGGATGCTGCCCACTTCAGAGCCACGGTCGAACAACCCGTCGTAGGCCGACACCGTGTCGCTGCCGGCCGAGCAGCAGGCGTGGGCATACCAAATGGCACCGTCCGGTTGCCACTGCTCACACAGGGCCGTCAGGTCCAGCACTTTGCGCGACACATCCACGGGCACACCCAGTTGCGCGGCCATCTGCTGCGCATCAGCCAGTGGTCCGGTCATGCCATGGCTGGTGGTGACCACCAGGCTCGGCTGCGTGCGCACCAGCGCGGCGATCAGCTGCTCCTGTGTGGCGTCTGCACCCCACAACGCCGTGGCGCCGGCAAAGTCCTGGTCCGGGTCGTTGCGCCACGCCTCAGCCAGCTTGCGTGAAATGGCGCGGTCCATCAGCCAGGTGATGTCGGGCTGACCGTGGTCGACGCTCCACACCAGTGGCGTCTGCGGGTTGCACGCCGAGCCGGCCCAGTCGCTGATCAAGGCATCGACGTAGTGGTCCAGTGCCTGGCCCTGCAGCCACAGCCTGCCGACACAGCGGCCGAGATTGGCAGCGTACTGGAACGTCCACGGAATGCGGTCGGGTGGGGCGCAGATGAGCAGAAACTGAGGCAACTGCCACGGTGCGATGCCGGTCTCGGAGACCAGCGCCAGGTCCCAGACGCGGCCGTCACTGCCGTAGCGCACCAGTTGGCCGATGCCACTGTCACTGGCGCGCCAGCGCAGCACCGGGGCCGCGCCGCGGGCGGCCACCAGGCGCTGGATGGCCGGCGGTGCATCGTCGGCAGTCGCGCGTCGCGCGGGCTGCAGCGAGTCATCGTCGGGCAGCACCAGTCCCCAGCCGACCTGCGGCGATCGCCAGTCCCAGGTTTCAACCCGGCCTGGCACACGGTCTGCCTGGCAGGCGCGCTGCGCAGTGGGTTGTCGGCGCAACCACTCAACCAGCGGCCCCGGCTCCAGCGGCGTCGGCGCCGTCTCGTGGCCGGTCCAGGCGTTGAGCCGCAATGCAGGCGGCCCGGCGTGGAAAAAATCGTGCATGGCGACCTGCTCCCTGTCGATAGACGCTGCTGGCGGAATTGATGGAACTGGCGGAACTGGCGGAACTGGTGGAACTGGCGGAACTGGCGGAACTGGCGGAACTGGCGGAACTGGCGATCAGCGAAACATCAGTTCGCGCAGCAGCCACGCCAGCGCCGGGCCGGTGACGTCGCCGTGGCCCTGAACGAGGCCCTGAGAACCATCAAAAGCAACGATGGGCACACCATCTTTTGGCAGCGCCACAGGGGTGCCGGCAGGCGGTAGTGGATCAATCAACACCTGGCCGGCGCGGCGCGGCCCGTAGCCACCCAGAGACGCGTAGCGGCTGGGCGGTGCACCGGCACTGGTGGCGCCGGGCTCGGCAGCGATCTGCGCTTCGCCCAGATCGCTGGCGCGACGCAGGGCGAGATGGAAAGTGTCGTGCAGCGGAAAGTCCTGGCAGCTGTAGGTACTGAAGATCGGTGCCAGCACACGGTCAGCAGACAGCGCGTCGCGGTAGCCGCCGGGCTTTGCGGTGTCCGGCACGGCGTCGGCAAAACACAGATGTGACACCGCCGGTTGCATCAGCAGCAACGAAGCGAGCGGGCGCGGCAACGGCGCTGCACAGATGGCTGACAACAGCACCTTGCAGCCGAATGAATGGCCCACCGCGTGCACGCGGGCTGGGGCAGCAGTGCTGGCACCGATGCCTGGCGCCCCCGCAATCGCCAGCAAGTCGCGCAGCAGGGCGGCGATGCCATTGAAGCCGACGGCGCCGGCGCGGTCCTTCATCTGGTACAGCGAAAACAAGCGCAGTGCATGGCGCGGGTCCAGCCAGGCGGGCGCGCCCGCGGCGCGGGGCTGGTCGGGCAGAACGCCTGCGCTGCCTGCGGCGCCTGCGTCGCTGGCGTCACCCGCATGAACCGGGCGGCTGAAGTCGTCGAAGTCGAACGGCTGGGCAGCGTGTGCGCCGGGCTGGGTGGCTTCCAGCGCGTGCATCATCGCCAGCACATCCTCGGCCACGGTGTCGCGCCCCTGCGCGGCCGCACCTTCGTCGGCGATGACACCGAAGGCCGGGGCGATCAGCCGGGCGAGCTCTGCCGCGTCGGCGTCGTTGATCGCAGGTGCGGCCAGCAGCGCGTAGACACGTGCGAGTCCGGCGGTGCCGCCCGCAGCGGCGATGCGCTCGGCCAGCTCGCCGATCAGTGAGCCGGCTGCACCCAGGGCGTCTGCGCCGCCAGAAGCGATGGCAGGGCCACTTTCGAAAGACAGCCAGATGCTGGGCCACAGCACACCGACGAACAGCGGATCGAAGCGCCGGCTGGGCGGGTGGGCGGCCAGCAAGGCTTCGAAATGACGCAAGAACTGGGTGTACAGGCTTGCTGCATCTTCAAGGCCCGTGTTCCAGCCGTGCGAGAACAGAACGATGTCGCTGGGGGGTGCGCTGTGCAGTCTGTCCAGCAGCGCAGCGCGCGTCTGCACAGAGGTGCATGCGCCGTGCTCGTCGTAGCGGATCAGCCAGCTGGGCATGTCGACGCCCTTCAGCGGGTGGGGGCCGGTGCTTGCGTTCATCCCAGTTTCCTGTTCAATGCAAAAGAGTTGCCAGCAGCAGCTTGTTCACTTCGGCGCCACCGATCGCCGCGCCGCTTTCAGGTCGGCCATTGCATCGATCTCGGCCTGGGCTGCGGCCTCGAAGTGCCCTGATGTGCGCAGCAAGGTGATGAGCTCGTGGTGCGCAACCAGCAAAGCCGCAAGCCGATCGACCGGGCCGCACTGCAACGCCCGTGCAGCATCGAGCGCGGCAATGCGCAAGGCCAGGGTTGGACCGGCGGCTGCGATCTCGGACCGTGCGAACAGCCAGTCATCCAGTGCCAGGCCCGTGTCCACGTGGCTGATGCCGCTTTCTCGCAAGCGCGTCTTGACCACCTGTTCCAGCAGCGGTGCCAGTGGGCCTATCGGCAGCCCCAGGTCCCGAAGCTGGCTGGCCAGGCCTTTGACCGCTGCCACCGCATCGGCATGGCCCGCTGGCAGCACCGGCAGGGCCGCGGCCAGGAAGCGCGGCCACAGCTTGCGCGCTGCTTCGTGGTGGGCGTCGTTGTGGTGGCTGGCTTTGTCGCGGCTGTCGTTGTCGCGGCTGTCCTGGTAGCAGGTGTCCTGGTCATGAGCCCGTGCGCTGTGCGCTGCAATCAGCCGGCTCATCGCAACCAGGCATTCAGGGTGTTCGTCGCCCAGCGCGGCAGTAGCCTGCTGCAGCACTTGCTGGTACAGCCTGATGGCTTCGTCATGCTCGCCACGGGCCACCTGTATGTCGGCCACCGTCAGCCGCGCCAGCCGGGTGTGCGCGTGGTCCACACCAAAAACCTGCTCGGCCTTGTGCAGCACCTGACGCTCCAACTCCAGGGCCTTGGCGACATCGCCCATGGCCAGACGAATGGCCGCGATGTTGTGCTGGGCGATCACGCCATCGGGATGGAAGCCGTTGACCGCTTCGTCGGCCAGGATGCGTTGATGGGCTTCCTCGGCGCAGGCATGGGCTTCTGAAAGCCGCCCCAGGTTGTGCAATGTGGCCGACAGTGAAAGCAGGGTGGGAGGCAGCACTTTGCCCTGCAGTTCAGGCAAGCGCCGCAGCGTCTGCACGAGTGCGCTGCGCAATTGCTCGGCCTCTTGCAGCCGGTCCTGGTGATGACGCGTGGTGGCCAACAGGCTCCGGATTTCCAGCGCGTCTTCATGATGTTCACCGAAGACTTGCACGGCCAGCGGCCACAGCGCTTCTTGCAGTGCTGCAGCCTGTTCCAGCAGGCCTGCCGAGGCCATGGCACTGGACAGCGCCGTTTGCGCCCGCAGGCGGTCAGGGTCGGTGGGCCCAAGTTCACGTGTGGCCCAGGCATCAGCCTGCCGGGCCGCCGCCAGCGCGTGTGAGGGCAGGCCCAGAGCGTCTTGCAGCCGATAAAGGCCCAGCGCCAGCGTGACGGTATCGCGCCCCAGGACGGCGGCTTTTTCTGCAGCACTTTCAGCAGCACCTTCTGCAGCTTTTTCATCGGCTTCTGCCGCAGCCTGCCGGCTGGACAGGATCGCCATCGCATGCGGCGCATCTGTGCGCACGGCCATGAATGCCCGGCCGTCCAGGCCCAGCGGCGCCAAGCGTGCCAGCAGCGCATCGGCGATGGCTCTGCGTTCGCGCTGGGGTTGCCGGCCCAGCAGCTTGATCATCACCGCCGACACCAGGGCATGCACGCTGGCATGCTGCCGGTCAGTTGCATCCAGGCTCATCAGGGAGTGGCGCACCAGTGCGCCCACGGCGGCATCGAAGCGCAGCGTCAGCACTTCATCGTCGGCGGGGTCGTTTGCTGCATCGCGGGCTCGAAAGGCCCGCTTCAGCAGCGGCATCGGCACGGGCGCATGGGCGGCGCACACACTGGCCAGGGCCAACAGGTGCCGAGCTTCGTCGTCCAGCGGTTTTTCCAGACTGGCCTGGATGGCCGCCACCACGCTGGGCGCCTGCCGGCCCAGCTGTTTGCGTACCAAAGGCCAGGTCCGTTCAAGACTGTCCAGCGCACTGATGCGGCGCACCTCCTGCAGCACCGGGCCCAGGCCCGACGACGAGGCCGACACCCGTTGCCCGATGAGAACCAGCGCCAGCGGGTGTCCGTTCACTTCGACCACCAGGTCGGCGATCGTTTGGCGCTCCAGCTTGCGCTGTGCCGGTGCGAGATAGCGGCCCAGCAGCGCTTCACCGTCGGCTGGCGCCAGCGGGTTCAAGGCCAGCGAGGTGGCGTCGGCAAAGGGCGCCGAGTCGGGGCTGGTGACCAGCGTGCGGCCGTCGGCGGTGGGCGCGCGCAGAAATGCCAGGCTGTCCTGGCGCAGGTCTTCGTCTTCGATCAGCGGCAGCTTCTCCAGCACCCAGAGGTAAGGCCCTGGGCTGCCACCGGCCGCCAGATGGCGAGCCAGGCGTTCCCGCACCAGCGGCGGCGGCAGTGCCTGGCCCTGGCTGTCGCGGCTGAGCGTGGCGAGCAGACCCGGATGCAGAGTACCCAGCGAATGCTCCAGCGCCGACAACCACGCCAGGCCCGCATCCTGCACGCTGGCCACTTCGCACCCGGGCCCGAGCCTGAACCACCACACCCCGCCGGGGTAGGCCGCTGCAAAGGTGTCTGCGTAGTGCGCCGCCAGCGCGCTCTTGCCCACGCCCGGCATGCCGTGCAGTTGCACCAGCGGTGGCGCCACCGCGCCGCCTATCTGCTGCGGAAACAGTGCGCTGTGCACCTGCCACAGTTCGTTGCCCCGGCCCACCATCGGGCGGCTGGTGGGCACGCCGTAGCGCGCTGGCGAAGTGGCGCGTACGGGTCTTTCGCAAAGCGGGCCGTGCCGGGCCAACGCCTGCAAATCCGTGCGCCGGGTTTGAGCCCAGGCAGCGGACTTGTCTGGCGCGGGTGGCAACAGGTAGCTGTAGGCATCGAGGTCGCCCGCACGGATGTGTTGGGCCGGGCGCAGCGGGTCTTCAGGGTTGACGATCCAGATGCGCTGGCCTTCACTGGCGGGATGTGCCCGCGCCATGGTCCAGGCGAGCCGGAACTCTTCAAGGCAGAAACGCGACTCGGCATAGTCCAGCGACCACCACACCAGCACGGCGTGGCTGCTCGCCAGTCCGGCCAGCGTGCGCGC